>JAFGNQ010000034.1 GCA_016926925.1 Candidatus Aminicenantota bacterium | reverse complement strand
CCATTTTTTACCTTACAGGCGAGCCGATCTTGCTACAAAGCCATCGTTGCAGCCCATTCGCGGTAGCTCACTACAGCTTCATGGGCTACTGTCTTGCCTTTGCAGCAACCTCGGCTCGTGAACAACCCATGTTTCTGGTTGCTCATAAAAAATGTCGATGTAATTACATCAAGACATTTTATTCATAATCGACATTTTTTACCCTTCGGGCGAGTCGATCTTGCTACATCGGCTTCCTGGCCGCCCAATTTTTCTCATCAGGCGTTTTACCCTGGCGGCCAGGACATACGCCTTCCTCCGAGAATGTGGAAATGGATATGGAATACCTCTTGTCCAGAGTCTCTTGCTGTGTTGAGTACAATCCTGTAACCACGCTCTCCTATGCCCTTATCCCGGGCGATTTGCCGCGCTTTTAAGAGGATATGACCCAACAGATCTTTTTTACTCTCGGGGATGTTATTCAAAGAGGCGTAATGCTCTTTCGGGATGAGGAGGACGTGTACAGGTGCTTGAGGATTGATGTCATCAAAGGCCAGGATATCGGCATCTTCAAAGATGATTTTGGAGGGAATTTCCCTGTCTGCTATTTTGCAAAAAATACAGCCTTCCATTATTGTCCTCCGAACACTCGATTTATCAATTCAAAAGTTATTAGCCTGTATAGTTCATAAAAACTGTCGATGTTCTTTTCCTTAAAAACCTCTCATGATATTCTCGGCAGTTTTACCCTTTGGGCGAGCCGATCTTGCCGAATCGGCTTCCCTGCAGCCTTGCCGCTGCAGCAACCTCGGCTCGTGAATCATCCAGGTTAGAGCCGGCGGTAGTCGTTCATTTTTCAATTCTTTCGATGACAGCGCCGAGGGCTCCCAGCTTTTCTTCAATCTTTTCATATCCTCTATCGAGGTGTTCAAGTCCGTTGATAATCGTTTCTCCATTGGCGATCAATCCGGCCAGGACGAGCGAAGCGGCTGCTCTCAAATCGGTCGCGATCGTTTCTGCTCCTGAGAGCCGCGTTTTTCCTCTGACCTTGGCTTTGTCTCCGACCACGTCGATCATTGCGCCGAGTCGAAGGAGTTCGTTGACGTGGGAGAATCGTCTGTCAAAGATGGTCTCGGTGATGATGGATGTCCCTTCCGCTTGAGTCATGAGAACGGTGAATGGGGCCTGCATATCTGTCGGAAATCCGGGATAAGGAGATGTTGTGATATCCTGAGGTTTGATGACATGACTCCCGATAACCCTAAGGGTCGTGTTGTTGAGTTTGTCGATTTTTGCTCCGGAAAATCGCAGCCGTTCGATGATTGTATTCAAGTGCTCGGGTTGTGTCCGCGAAAGAACCAAATCTCCACGTGTCAATGCTCCGGCCACGAGAAAGGTTCCGGCTTCGATTCTGTCGGGAATGATCGAATGAGTAGCGCCTCCCAATTCCTTGACGCCTTTGATGCGGATGGTCTCTTCTCCTATCCCGTCGATTTTCGCCCCCATTCTAACCAGAAGCTTGCAAAGACAGGAAACCTCCGGTTCGAGAGCGCAATTTTTTAGGGTGGTTTCACCCTGGGATAAAGAAGCAGCCATGACCAAGTTTTCCGTTGCGCCTACGCTTTTTTTCTCGAACTCGATTTCCGCTCCCTGCAGCCGCTTTGCTTCCGCTTTGATGTAGCCGTGCTCGAGTTTGATGGATGCACCCAATTTCTCCAAACTGTTGATGTGAAGGTCCGTCGGGCGGGAGCCGATGGCACATCCTCCTGGGAGGGCGACGACAGCCTTTCCGTGACGGGCGAGCAGGGGGCCCAAAACCAATACGGATGCCCTCATAGCGCGGACCAGCTCATAGGAGGCTGCATCTGAACGAATTTTTTTGACCTGGATGGTCAAGGAGTTTTTCTTCAGGTTGTACTCTGCTCCCAGTTCCTGCGTCAGCGTCAGTATCGTGAACATGTCGGTAACCAGCGGGACGTTTCTCAACCTGACTTTTTCCTGTGTCAGGAGGGATGCGGCAATCGCAGGAAGGACGGCGTTCTTGGCTCCGCTGATCTTGACTTTTCCCCTAAGCTGAACATTCGGGCCACCGACGATTCTAATCTTATTCATCTTTTCTCATTCTAAAGTATTGTCCTGCAAAATTCAATCTTCCAAAACGCTGGTTTGCTTTAACTTAGCCGGGAAAAGACGGTTTAGCAAAACGATTCCTCTGACGTTGCACTCATTCCCATAATGAGCACCTTGAAGTCCAATAAAGGGTAAGAAAATGAACCCGAAGGTTTGGGTGAAGCGAATTTGAAGATTCGGTTATTCCTCGATTGATGGTTACTTTTCTTTTTTTTGGTACTTTCGTATGACCGCACTCAGCCGCTTGACGCCCTCGAGGATCTGTTCCTTGGTGGGAAAAGAAAAATTTATCCTCATGGTGTTGTAGCGGCGGTAGCCGCCGGGGTAACATACTTCTCCGGGAACAAAGGCCACCTTCTCTTCGATTGCCAAATGAAATAAATCGAGTGTGTTTATGTGATCAGGCACTGTGATCCATAGGAAGAGTCCTCCTTCAGGCTTTGTCCATCGGACGCCCATTTCCGCGGGGAAATGTTCATCCATGGCACTCAGGAAGAAGTCCAATTTCTCGTCATAATAAATTCTAGCCTTCTGGAAATGCGCCTTCAGGTCGTATTTGCGTAAAAATGTCGTGCAGATATCCTGGTTGAGTTTGGGCGTGTTGAGGATGTTGGAACCCTTGATAAAAGTGAATTTTTTGATTATTTCGGGGTTTCCGATGTTGAAGCCCACTCTAATCCCTGGGCAGAGAATTTTGGAAAAAGTATAGACTCCGATGACATTTCCCTGATTTTTATCCAGGGAATAAATGGAGGGCATCTGCTTTCCCCTATATCTCAGCTCCCGGTACGGGCTGTCTTCGACGATCGGGATCTCGTATTTTTTTGCCAAGCCCAAAAGGGCAGACCTTTTTTCGAGACTCATGGTGATTCCGGAGGGATTCTGGAAATCGGGCACGACATAGAAGAATTTGGGTTTTTCCCCGCGACTGATGGAGGCCTCGATATCTCTGTCGAATCCTTCGATATCGCTGCCGTCCTCCTCGATATCCCTGGCAATGTATTTTGTGTCCTCCAGCTCAAAGGCCGCCAGAGCTCCACCGAATGTGGGGAGATCGCAAACGATCGAATCCTGCGGTTCACAGAAAAGCCTTCCCACGAGGTCGAGTCCATGCTGTCCGGACGTGGTGATCATTATATTTTCCGGATCAATAAAAATGTCGTCCGTTTTGAGGTAATCGATGATAGCATCCATCAAATCTTTCTCGCCGGGGATGGAAGAGTATTGGAGGACTTTAGGGTAGTCCTCGCGTATGGATTTCTCAGCCGCTTTTCTGATGAAGTCCACTGGAAAAAGCTCGGTACTGGGTAGCCCGCCGGCAAATGATATGATATCGGGATCGACGAGATACGAAAGCATTTTTCCGATAGTGTAGCCTTCAAAGTTCTGCATTATATTTGCGAATGTGTATTTCATGGTTTCCCCGTTATTTGGCTTTGTACCGTCCCGGATCGTCGAATACATCGAGGACAAAGACTCTGGCCGTAAAAGTGGCGGAGTGTTCTATGCCTTCGGGTATGTAATACCAGTCTCCTTTTTTGTAGGTTTTAGCTTCGCCGCCGATCGTCAACCTCATCTCTCCTTCGATGACCATGCCCCATTGGGCGCAATGACTGTGAGGCGGCACAGTGCTGCCGGGCCCGATATCAAAAAAGACGGCCTGCGTTTGAGCATCTTGAAGAAGCCAGGCCCTGATTCCTTCAAAGGGGATGTCGACTTCCGGAAGATTTCTCAGCATTTCCGGATACGGTGTCTCCTCCCATTCCTTCATCCAATCTTTCATTCATTCCTCCTTTATCTTGATTCGAAGAAGCCTCCAAATTTTCACCCTTATCTTAGCCGATGCCACTGTTTCATCTTGATTTTCTTATGGAACCGTACATTCAGCTGCTTAGAAAAGGCCTTTGATATAGCCTCCGTCGATCTGGATGGCGGCACCGGTTATGTACCCTGCTCCTTCAGAGGCGAGAAAGGCCACGGTTTGTGCGAACTCTTCCGTAGAGCCGATCCGTCCCATCGGTATCTCTGCCTCCAGCTTTTTATAAAAATCATTAACCGTGCCTTTTCCCGATTGGGCAAAGGATTGAGCTAGACTATCGACACGCTCCGTTTTCGTGTATCCCGGGCAGACCGAGTTCACAGTGATCCCGAAACGGGCAATCTGGTTCGAGAGAGATTTGGCAAATCCCAATACTCCGGCTCTTGCTGTGTTGGACAATATCAAGTTCGACACAGGCTGTTTAGCGGAAATCGAGGCGATACAGATGATGCGACCCCAATTCTTCTCCTTCATATAGGGGATTGTCTCATAGCATAGAGCGATGGTGCTCAAGAGGTTGAGCTCAACGGCACTTCTGTAGTCTCCCGGGGCGAAATCATCCCAGAGACCGGGTGGAGGACCGCCGGCGTTGCAGACCAATATTTCTACAGGGCCGAGATCATCGGCTACAGCTTTGACCATGCTTTTTATCCGGTCTCCATCCGTCACATCTACGGGGTAGGCTTTGACGACTCCTCCGGTTTCAGCGGCGATCAAATCTCTTGCTTTGGAAAGCCTTTCGACATTTCGGGCACAGATCGCGACGAGTGCCCCTTCTCCTGCAAGCCGGAACGCCGCGGCTTTTCCCAGACCGCTGCTGGACGCGGTTACCAATGCGACTTTATTCTTGATTCCCAAATTCATGGGTGTTCTCTTTTAAAAAATGAAGGATTTTTACCTGTATGAGATTTGAGCAAACATGGCTTTGTGGCCCCGCCTCATGATCTCTTTGGCATCCTGATCGCACCTCACGCACTTGTGGTATATAACATTTCCGATCAGCTCAGCCTTTTCGTTCCGTTCTTCATCGGAGAGAAAATAGGCCGCCATGGTGTCATACGGGCGGGAAGTTCCGTCACTTTCATACTTGATCGTGACATCTGTTCCGGCTTCAAGGACATGGAAGGCGTTCTCTGTCCAATCAAAGTCCTCCATTCCCAGATCCGGGTTGATCCGGAGATGGGCCGCACAATAAATCCGGGGCAGACCCGATGCTCTAAGTTCTTGACTGCACTGAATAAAAGTTTCCGCCGTGGCAGCGTTTCCGATGTTGATCTCATAGATAGGAGTCGTTCCGTCATCTCGGAGATACTCCTTCACGATATTCATCAGCATCCTGAGTTGGATGGCGTTTTGTGTGGAGAGGAGCATGGAGATTTTGAAGGAGAGATTGGGAATTTCTCTGGCATAATAGCATGCGGCTACGATAGTGGACCAGCTTGGATTGAGGAAAAAGTTGCCTCCGGTCTCCAAGGCGACGCGGCTTATTCCGTCGAGGTAAACAAGATGATTGTTGTTCCCCACTTCCACTCCTCCGAAGTTGCCGAAAGCCGTCCCCATATTCTTCATGATAAGCTGACTGAGACCGCTTCCCAGGTCGCGCCGTTCGAATTTTTCTCCAGTGATTTTCTCGACACGGGCGAAACGTTCTTCAGGCAAAGGTGTGCTGATGAGGTTTGTCGAACAGAACTTGCTCGCTCCCAAAATGTTTTCCGCCATAGACAGAGTCGCTAATAGGTCCCCGCCGTAGACATACTGCTCCGTCATGGGGACAACGGATATCATCTCCGTGGGGAAGAGCACCCGGCCGTTCTCAGCAACCCGGCGCATGCAATCCAGTGTGACCGGCCCTGCTTGAAATCCGGAGACTTGCGCCGTACAAATGCCTTCTTTTGTGAAGCGGATGTCATTCTCCTCAATGAAATCCTCGACTTTTGCGAAGCCTTTGGCGTATTCTTCGGCTTTTTCCAGGGTTTCTCCGAATCCTTTGTTTTCGGCAATCTTTTTTCTCGTCTGATAATCTCTCATTTCGTCGATCCGGCGGGAGATTTCTTTGGCGCCGCCGTAAGAATCAATCAAGGCATCCATGGCTTTCATATCTTTTTGGCTGAGTAGGCTAAAATGCATGGATTGGCTCCTTTCACATATATGGATTTAGAAACGTCTTTTGCCCAGCGGTACGAATTGTATACAAAGGATGTATCGATCCCTTTGATTGAGAAGATTCCATGGTGGACGATGCGTCAAAGTGATATCCTTTGAGACGGTTTTGAAGGATTCTTGCGTTTGTTCACGAGAGGATATTTATTTTATTGGAAAAGAGAATGGTATGCAAGTTTCCTGTTTCGCCGAAGATCTCCCGCCAACCACCATGCGGCTCAAACGAACTGTGGCTCGCTCTCCTTTCTCTCGTGCTCATACAATCCTCGTCGCCCGGGATGAAACGTGCTGAGGCCAATGTTGCAGGCATGGATTAGCCAGAATAATCCAGGTTAGACAGAGAGAGAAATATGGATTATAATTTATTGATCTGGATTATTCACGAGCCGAGGTTGTTGGTGCGGTAAGATCGGCTCGCCGGTGGTAAAAAGTGCCGCCATAGGAGTGAAAATTCTATAAAATATGAGTGGCGGCGGTTTCTATGAATAATTCAGGTTGACT
>JAFGNQ010000249.1 GCA_016926925.1 Candidatus Aminicenantota bacterium | reverse complement strand
TCGATAGAAATCAAAGAGAATCTCGCTCGAAAGGCATCCAAGGTACTCGAAAATCTGGATTATCATCAAGTTCGGATCAAGCATGCAGACGGGTATTATGGCTGGGAGGAATATGCCCCTTTTGATACCATCATCGTCACCTGTGCAGCCAATCATGTGCCTCCCCCTCTTTTAAAGCAGTTGAAGGAAGGGGGCAGACTGATCATCCCTCTCGGCAGCACTCTGTACTATCAGACACTGACCTTGGTTACCAAAATCGACAATAAACCTCAGGTCGAACACCTAATGAATGTGCGTTTTGTTCCTATGACGGGTGAAGTCCGGAAATAGCATTGGCCTGAGCGGGAATTCATCTGAGCGGAATCATTCCCTCAGATATATTTCGTGACTTTTTGCTTCGATTCTGGGTATCCGTTTGTACGATGAACCTACAGCAAGAATAGTGTCGGGCTTTTAGGCGGTTGTTTTGGACTTCTCTGCAGAGCTCATATGGAGAAAGGGGATTGTGAGCAGATAGCAAAAACCGGCAAGAACCAACACTAGGGTGTATCCTCCCCAAAAAGCGATGAGCAAAGCAAGAACGGAATTGATCACGGAGGAGAAGGCATTCGTTGCCCAGGCCCACGGGATAAGCCGTTTTTCCTTTTCTTCCAGGAGCCTTATTCCCGCCGGAAAAGGAAACCCCATAAAAAAGCCTACTGGATACAAACAGATAAACGCAAAAATAGCTCTTGTGACAAAAGGGAAACCCACAGCCTGTTTGCTGAGAAATGAAAACAGAATGGGAGATATGAATATAAGAATGCCGCACACAACCAGGACCCTTTTCAAATTTACAATCACGTTCTTCCGAAGCATACGTTTGGACAGCAGGCTTCCGAGGCCGGAAGAAGACAAAAGGGAGAAGAGGATGATGGATAGGGAATAGAGCGGATGGCCGAGAAAAAGGATGAATTTCTGGATGAAAGTGATTTCCACAAACATGAATCCCATCCCGATAAGGCTAAAAAAGAAAAAAACATTCAATATAGTGCCTCGCATTTCTATCCTTGTTTTTTTTAACGAGAGGAGAGGTAGAAATATCATCACGGATGCCAGAATGAACGCCTGGATAAGAATCAGGAGCACGATGAACTCGCCTTGGAGAAAAGGAAGGATTTTCCGGCCGAGTGATTCGTATATCGCCTTGGTGTTGCTTATCTTGAAGTCGTTGTTGAAAAAGGGGCGGTCATCCGAGACCGGAGATATTCGGAAGAGATAATTATCTATGAACTCTGTCCTTTCCGATGGGGAGAGGAGTTTCCGGATGTAGTCGAAGTAGAGAGCTGTTGCGAACTTGTTGTGCCTGTTCGCTTCTTCCGGCTTGATGCCGGGGTAGTAGACGAGATCAAAAAGATTCTTCTCGGCAAAATTTTTCAGAATCCGGATATCACCATCAGCAAAAGGTTCTTTTTTGATGAAATAGCTGAGGGTTCCCCAGCTCCTCAATGCGCAGATGTGATATTTTGGATTTTTGCCCAGCCTTTCCAGAGCGGCGATCCATGTGGAAAGTACCCTCAATTCTTGTCGGGGCGGAGGCAGAAGATAAAGCGTCATGCCGATGATTCCCTTATCGGAGAGTCTTTGAAATGTGTTTATGAAAGATTCTGTTGTGAACAGGTATTTTTCACCGAAGCCGTGAAGTCCTGTTCCAGATGAGCCCAGGACATCCGTCTGGGAGAGAACGATTAAGTCGTAGCGATCCTTTTCCTTCCGGATTGCAGTCCTGCTGTTTGTTGTGACTACCGACAAAAAGCCGGAGTTGTAGAGATTTCCTGTGAAGGAGGCCAATTCCTTACGAAGAATCTCCGTGATTAGAGGGTTGTTCTCGATGATTTTAACTTGACCGGCATCGTTAGCGACTGCTGCCAGCACATCCAGACCTCCCTTTGGCTCGATGAGAAGTACACTTGGTTTTTCCACCCATCGGTAAGGCAGCGAGGAAGGGAGGGAGGGAAGAAATTTAAGAGATGGATCATCCTTGTCGCGAAACCGTGTTACAGCTGTCAATTCTCCTCCATCTATCGAAAGACCAAGCTGGCGGGGCAGCTCTCCCTGGTATGTCAAACTCAGACCCGGGGCAAACCTTACAGCCGGTGAGTCGAGAACATCCAATCGGGAAATGCTGTTCCATTTCGTAAGAACGATTTCCGCCTCAGAGTATTGGAGGGCCAGTGGCAATCCTTTGAATGGAGATATTCTGAAGCCGAGCCGTTCCGGAGCTGTAATGAAGAGCACAGTCCAGGCAAGCATGAGACTCACGAGGATTCCTTTGAACAAACTCTTTCTTTTGAAGCCGAAGAATGCTGAGGCTATCAGGGCCAGAAAAGAAATGAAAAGCATGACCCCACGATCTCCCTTGGGAAGAAAGATAAAGACTGCTAAGAGAGTGCCTGTTCCGGCTCCCAGAAGATCGGCGAAATATATTTCGTTCACAAACGCCGGTGTTTTGGAAATCGCCGTGGATATTGTCAGCCCTGCGAAGAAAAAGGGGATGTTCAGCAAGATATAATACAGAAGGACATCGAGAATCTGCCAGACATCCCAGGAGAGCCTTATGAAATCAAAGGATATGGCATTGACACAGAGAAAGCTCAAAAGGACCGAAAGCGCGAACAAAAGGGAAGTGGTGGATAGAATTTTTTCACTATCGACATGGCGCAGTTTTTTGAATACGATGAGGAAGGAGCCGCTCGCTCCATAGCCGAGAAATGCGATGCTGACCACAAAGAAAGCGAAGTGGTATTCTTGTGCGATACTGAAATAGCGGGTGAGAGATATTTCCAGACATAGTGTGGCTGCTGTGACAAGGAAAATCCCCGCATAGAATCGGAAATTCGGCTTTTGCACTTTATTTATATAATAAAGAATTCGTTCTAAAAAAAGAATCTCGGAATCAGCATATTTTTGTCAAGGACCCGTAGCAGGAAAAAATCTGAATGTTCCTGACAATAAGCGAATTTGAGTTGAATTTGCAATTTTTCTGTGCTAACTTGAGATCAAAAGAATATGATTAAGTTTGGTACATCCGGCTGGCGAGCCATAATGGGGGAGGAATTCACGTTTCAGAATGTCAGGATTGTTGTCCAGGCAATAGCCAATTACTTGAAGAAACAGTTTCCCCATGAACATATTTCCATTCTTGTGAACTATGACACGAGGTTTCTTTCGGAAAGGTTCGCCTTCGAAGCCGCCAAAATTCTTTCGCATAACAAGTTCCACGTTTTTCTTTCCGATCGGGATGCCCCTTCGCAAGCCCACGCTTACCAAGTAATCAAGAGAAAAGCCCACGGAGGAATTAACTTCACAGCTTCTTTCAATCCTCCGGAGTACAACGGCTTGAAATTCAACGTGAGAACAGGAGCGCCTGCCTCTCTCCACGTCACCGATGAATTGGAGAAGGAGATCAAGTTTTTGATGAAGGATTTTTCCTTTTGTCCCTATTATCCCAAATCGGGTTTTATCGAGAAGATTAATCTGCAACAGGATTATCTTGCCTACATTCAAGGAAAAATTGATTTTGATCTCATACGAAAATCGAAACTAAGAATTGCCACCGATTCTCTCTACGGTACGAGCCGTGAATATCTGGATGGAATTCTGGAGGAGAATCGGATTCCCGTTGAAGAGCTGCACGGCTATATCGATCCCTATTTCGGCGGTATCAATCCGTCTTGCACGGAGGAAAATTTAACGGAGCTGAAGAAGCTGATCAAAGTGAAAAAATGCAATTTGGGAATTGCAACCGACTGCGACGGAGATCGTTTTGGAATAGTTGACGATAAAAGCCGTTTCATCGATCCTAACCTTGTCCTGTCGCTTTTGTTGGAATACCTCATCAAGCAGAAAAATTGGAATGGAGGAGTTGCCCGATCTGTTGCCACAACGCACCTTATTGACAGGATTGCACGGCAGTACGGACTCCCGCTTTTCAAGACGTCTGTAGGATTTAAATATTTGGCCGAGCTTTACTTGGAAGGGGCGATCATATTCGGCGGCGAAGAGAGCGCCTGTATTGTCTTGAAAGACCATTTGCCGGAGAAGGATGGGATAGTCGCCGGCCTTCTCGTCGCTGAAATGATTGCAGCTCAAAGAAGACCGCTCTCTGTTTTGACTGAGGAATTATTCAAGAAGTACGGAAAGAGAGTCTCCAAACACAAGGATGTCCCATTGACGGTGACAAGGGAAAAGAAACTGAGAAGGCTCAGAAGAAATCCCCCTAAGAAACTGAACGGTAGAGAGGTCATCAACTGTGAAACAATTGATGGCATCAAGTTGGACTTCAGCGATGATGACTGGATCTTGATCCGATTCTCCGGCACGGAACCCCTGATTCGCCTTTATGCAGAGTCGGGAACGAAGAAAGCGGTGGGGCATCTCTTGAAATCGGCTCTGGAGAAGCTGTCATAATGAGACAAAAAACGAAACCTTCCATGTCCATCAGGAATAAACTCTTGATCTCAGGGGCTGCTTTCCTATTTCTTGTCTTTTTCATCGCATCGTTTTTCGGAGAGAGGGGATTGATTGAAGTCTATCAAACCCAGAAAAAATGTGATGCCCTGGCTCAAGAAAAATCGATCCTTCTTGAGAAGAAGCAGAAGCTTGAAAGGGACATTCAAGAGCTTATGAGCAATCCTTCGGCAGTGGAAAAGAGAGCCCGGGAGAAGCTCTGGCTGATGAAGCCGGACGAGCTGGTCATCATTTTCCGGTAGAGTTAAATCCGACTATCGGAAATCTATTTTCCCCGGTTAAAGTTTTTTGAGATCGGAGCATCGGCAGTTTTTATGAATAATCCAGATAAGAGGTGGATTATTCACGAGTCAAGCTTGCCGTAGCGGCAAGGCAGCGGCCCATGAAGCTGTAGTGGACTACCGTGAATGGGCTGCAACGAAGCCGATGCGGTAAGATCGACTCGCCATAGGTAAAAACTGCCGATAATAAGAATTTTAATTTTTTGAGATCGGAGCATCGGCAATTTTTATGAATAATCCAGATTTGTTGAGTGGACTGAACGATCAGCAGCGAGAAGCCGTAGTCCACGGAGATGGTCCGCTCCTTATTATCGCCGGAGCAGGGACGGGTAAGACAAAAGTCATCACTCAGCGTATAGCTTACTTGATTGCCTCCAAAGCAGCCAAGCCTGAGGAAATTTTAGCTGTCACCTTCACAGAAAAAGCCGCCAGCGAGATGGAGGAGCGTGTCGATCTGTTGATTCCCTACAGTTATTCCTTTGTCGAAATCAGCACCTTTAATTCCTTCGGCGAGAGAGTGCTGCGAAACTACATCCATGAGTTGGGATATTTTCTGGATTTTAAACTTTTAGATGAAGTCGAGCAGGCCATCTTTTTCCGGGAGAATCTTTTTCGGTTTCAGCTGAAATACTACCGGCCTCTGAGCTCGCCTACAAAGCACATCCAGGAGATACTATCTGCGATAAAGAGGCTGAAACAGGAAGACATAAAACCCGGCGTCTATATTGAGTATGCCAAAAAACGTATGAAACAGGCAGCAGATCCTGCCGAGCTGGAGATTGCGGAAAAACATCTTGAAATGGGATTGGTGTACCAAAAGTACCAGAAGCTGCTGGAGGATGAGGGAAAAATCGATTTTGAGGATCAGGTCGTTTTAGTTGTCGATCTCTTTAGGAAGCGCCCTTCTGTTCTGCGTGAGTTTCAGGAAAAATACAAGTATATTCTCGTCGATGAGTTCCAGGATACGAACTACATCCAGTTTGAACTGCTCAAACTCCTGGCGGCAAACCGGAATCTGACCGTGGTGGGAGATGACGATCAGAGCATTTTCCGTTTTCGCGGCGCATCTTTGAGCAATATCCAGAGTTTTCGCAAAGTCTACCCGGATGCGAAAAAGGTGGTTTTGGCTTTGAATTACCGTTCCACTCAGGATATTCTTGATAGCGCATACCAGTTGATACAGAAGAACAATCCGGACCGGCTGGAGGTCCGAGAGAATATCGACAAGAGGCTCAAATCGACCATCGAATCCGATGAAAAATGCATTCACCTTCTTCAATTCGATACCCTCTCTCACGAAGCCGATAAAACGGCTGAACTCATACTGGAAAGCGTCAAGGAAGGATACAAGTACAGCGATATAGCTGTTTTGGTCCGGAGGAACGCCGATGCAGATCCCTTCCTTCGGGCTTTGAACATGAAAGAGATTCCCTACCGCTTTTCGGGAAGTCGCGGACTCTATGCTCAACAGGAAGTGAAGCTTCTTGTGTCTTTTCTACGAGCCCTTACGGACTTTGAGGACAGTCGGAGCCTCTTTCATCTTGCCCTCTCCGATGCCTATAAAGTTGATCCCTACGACCTCACCCAGCTTTCGAATTATGCGCAGAAAAAACATCTTTCACTGCACCAGGTCTTGCGTTTGGTTAATGACGGGAATCATTCCTTCACCCTATCGGCTGCGAATGAGACAAAAGTAAAAAAGATTTTTCAGGATCTGCTCTATTTTATCCAGCTGGCCGGTTCTCAGAATGCGGGACGAGTGCTTTACGCATTCCTCGAGAGGTCCGGCATTCTCAAATCGCTGACGGAAGAAGGCGGGCTTTCGGGAGAGCTGAAGATCAAAAATATCAGGCTCTTCTTCGATAAAGTCCGGAATTTTTCTGATTTGAGCAGTGACGATTCAGTCTATTCCTTTGTCCATCATCTCGATCTGCTGCAGCAAGTGGGTGACAATCCTGCTTCGGCCGAGGCCGAATTGGAAGAGGAGGCGGTCAACATCCTTACAGTTCATAAGGCTAAAGGTTTGGAGTTTCCCGTAGTATTC
>JAFGNQ010000033.1 GCA_016926925.1 Candidatus Aminicenantota bacterium | reverse complement strand
ACGGCCTACCGGACGCCCTTCGCCCGGCAGCTTCTCGGAGACGAGGAACCGGACCTGGAAAAGATCGAAACGGTGAGCACCCAGGTGGCCTGGAAGCCCTCGAAGCGCTTCGGCCTGAGCGCATGCGGCTTTTACAGCCGCATCGACAATCATCTCATGGAGGACCCCTACGCGGGGCTTTCCAACCCCAATTACCAGGAGATCCTGGGTCTGGAACTGGAGGGCCACTATTCGCCCCTGGAAGCGCTCGACCTGTCGGCCAATGTGACCCTCATGGACAACAGCGGGCCCGACGAAACCTATCACTACAACGACTATACCTACTGGGACGGCACGAAGTGGGTGAAGCACTACACGGACCTCAAGTACCCCTACAACAAGGGCCCCCACACGATGATAAACCTCATGGGGACGTGGAAGCCCGCGGAATGGTTCCGGACCTCCCTGAGACTCCGGTATTTCTCCTCCCGGGACCTGATTTACCCCCGCATCCGGACCTACGAAACCAGTTCGGAAGTCTGGCTCTTGGACATGAACACCGTCTTCAAGGACTTTTTCCACAAGGGTCTCGAGCTGGACATTTCCATCAAAAACCTCGCGAACCGGAAATATGAAACGCCGGGCACCTACAGCACCATCGAGGGGGATCCCATCTCCGCCCTGGTCACCCTCCGCTACCGCTGGTGAGGCCGTGAAGATCCTCGCCATCGTCCCTGCCTACAACGAGGAACGGAACATCGGGCCGGTCATCGAATCCCTCAAAGAGAGAATGCCCGCCCTGGATATTCTCGTCGTCAATGACGGCTCCACCGACGACACATCACAGACCGCCTCTGCAACAAAAAAGGCCCTGGTCGTCGATCTTCCCTGCAACCTCGGCATCGGCGGCGCCGTCCAGACGGGATTCCTCCATGCCGTAAAGGAGGGCTACGACGCGGCCTTCCAGTTCGACGGCGACGGCCAGCACCTGGGCTCTGAGGTGGACAAGCTTCTTGCCCCGATCCTCGCCGGGGAAGCCGACGTGGTCATCGGGTCGCGCTTCCTGTCGGGAAACGGGGGATTCCGGTCCACCAGGACCCGCCGGGCGGGGATCAAGATCTTCCAGTGGGTGAACTCGTTTCTCACCGGGCATCGGATCACCGACAATACTTCCGGGTTTCGGGCTTACAACAAAAGGGCCATCACCTTCCTGTCCCGGGATTACCCTTCGGACTATCCCGAGCCGGAAGCGGTCATCCTCCTGGGAAGAAACGGATTCCGCCTGAAGGAAGTCCCCGTCGAAATGAAAGAAAGAGCAAGCGGGCGGTCTTCCATCACCGCCTTCCGCTCCCTCTACTACATGGTCAAGGTCCTCCTCGCCATCTTCGTGACGGCTCTCCGGCCTGGTCAGACCCCTTGATCCTTCAGATTGCCCCCACGCTATAGAACGGGGCTTCAGCCCCGCAAAAAGACACAGCGGTTCATCACCATGGATAACTTCAACCCCCACATCATCCAGATCATCTCCGTTATCGGCAGCCTGGCCTTTCTCGTCTTCATCATATTTCTCATACGAATCAGGAGGCTGAAGGAGGAATACGCCATCCTGTGGCTTTTCTTCGGCGCAATTTTTCTATTCCTTTCCATATTCAGGAAGTCCCTCGAATTTATCTCGTCCCTTCTCGGGATCGCCTACCCGCCGGCGGCCCTTTTTCTCATTTTAATTCTCGCGGTCATCACGATCCTCATCCACTTTTCCCTTGTCATATCCAAGATGAAGGATAAGCAGAGACGACTCGCTCAGCAGCTGGCTCTTTTGGATGTCCAGTTTAAAAAAAGGCGGGAAGAAAGCGACCATAATCCTTCCACATGATCAAACCTCCCCGCCTTCCGCAAATCCCATGTTCAAAGATGTCCTGACATCCCCTGGATTTAAGAAGTACTTTGCCAACACCTCCTGGATGATGGGGGAAAAGATCCTCCGGATGGGCGTGAATTTCGTCGTCGGTATCTTCATAGCGCGGAAACTGGGCCCGAACGGATATGGATTGCTGAATTACGGGTTGAGCATGGTGGCCCTTTTCGTAATTATTTCTTCGCTTGGCTTGGATGAAATAGTCGTCCGCAACCTTGTCCGGGAGCCCCGCAGCAGGGACAATATCCTGGGAACGACTTTTGGACTGAGACTTGCCGGAGCGATCCTGATTCTGATTCTGGCACCTTCCGTTTCGTACCTGCTCAACCCAGACAGGGAGTCTTTTTATATCGTACTGATTCTTGCTTTCGGTCCCATTTTTCAGTCTATCACGGTAATCGACTTCTTTTTCCATTCGAAGGTTCAGGCAAGGGATTCTTCCATCGCTCTTGGTATGTCTTTTGGAATCTCGTCATTATTCAAGGTGGTTCTTATCTGTTTGAATGCCAGTGTTTTTTTGTTCGCCGCAGCTTATCTTTTCGAGTATGTTGCCATGGCCCTCGCATTTGTAATCATGTATGAAAATAAAGGCCACCATATTCTTCAATGGGGTTTCGAAAAGAGTGAGGCATTGGTATTGCTGCATGATGCTTTTCCGGTAATTTTTTCCGGATTTCTTATGATTGTGTATTCCCGCATTGATCAGGTCATGATCAAGAGTATGCTTGGAAATGATGCTGTGGGATATTATTCTGTTGCCGTTACGATGACAGAAGCCTGGCATGTCATTCCCTATGTTTTGATGGCCTCTCTGTTTCCTGCGATTATTCAGGCAAAAACCGATAGTCAGGAGATTTTCCATGACAGAATGCTTAATGTATACAGTTTACTGTTATGGACAGCCATTACCGTCGCGCTGCCTGTTTCTCTGGCATCGAACTGGATCATTCAGTTGCTGTTCGGTGAAGCCTATGATCAGAGCGGCCCGGTCCTGGCCATTCTGATCTGGAATTGCGTATTTATTTTCCTCCAGGTTGCCAACGGAAAGTGGATCATTTCTGAAAACAGTCAAAAAATATGGCTATGGATAACCCCTGTCGGCTGTATGATTAACATCGCGGGCAATCTTTACCTTATCGGCAGATACGGTATCAAGGGAGCAGCCTTTGCTACTTTACTGACTCAGTTTTTCACATCTCACCTGGCACTTGTTTTCAGCCGGAAGACACTTCCCGTGTATTTCACACAATGGAAGGCGTTGATGATGCCATTCATGACGGCGAGGAAATTCATTCGATAAGCGAAGAAAGAAGATCCCGATGATATCCGTGCAGAAGAGACGAACCTGCTCCGGTGGTCATGCGAATGCAGCTCGATATTCCGATCCTGTCATGAGAGCAGCGAAAAAAATAAAAATATTATTTCATTGGCTGTGCCTTTCACTCGTTGATCTAATGGCATTATTTGTTCAGGAAAGATCCCGGACAGACGGTGTCCTCATCGTAAGAGTCGATGCCATAGGCGATTTTGTCATGTGGCTCGATGCCGCCAAAGAGTATAGAAAAATATTTTTCGATAAGACACTGGTACTGCTGGCAAACGACAAGTGTGGGTTCTTTGCTGAAACTTCCCCGTATTGGGACATGGTGTGGCTGGTTGATCGAAAGAAATTTTACACCGACTATAGGTATAGATTTGAGTTTCTCAAAAGAATGCGAACAATCAGGTTCATGATTTCAATACAGCCGACCTATTCCAGAGATTTTTTTATCGGAGACAGCATTACTTTGTCATCCAATTCCGGAGTTAAAATAGGGTATTCTGGCGATTCAAGTAACACGCCGCGCCTTCTAAAGAGATTAAGCGACATGAGATATTCTGAATTGATTGAATCAAAATCGGAACACCTGATGGAGTTGATAAGAAATGCGGACTTTGTCAGGAAGATCGGTTTGAAAGACTTTAAGGCAGGGGTAAATAAGTTTGATATTGATTTTTCTTTAATATCTGATTTTTACAAATATCCTTATGATTATTGCATCATTTTTCCGGGAGGAAGTCACCCTCTTAAAAGGTGGCCAATTGAAAAATACTACGAATTGGCGAAAAGAATTACCGAGCAATATGGGATCAGAGTCGTTTGCCTTGGTGCTGAAATGGATGACAAAGAGATGGACGAGGCACGGATTGGAAATGAACATATTGATTTTCGGTACAATCAAAGAACCGATCTTAAAGAATTGGCTTATTTGATCAGCCGTGCAAAATTTATCGTAAGCAACGATACCAGCGCAGTCCATATCGCGGCATCTTTAAACGTCCTTTGTGTATGTATACTGGGGGGCGGACATTTCGAAAGGTTCGTGCCCTATGAAATCGAAAAAGAAGTCAATATGAGGATGCCGCTTCCGGTGTTCAAGAAAATGAACTGCTACGGATGTAATTGGTCATGCAGCCGGGAGGTTGAAAAAGGCCGATGTGCCCCGTGTGTGGAGGAAATCGAGGTCGATGACGTGTTTTCATTCATAAACGCTGAGGTCCGTGATAAAGAGTATGCGGTGAAATGAGAAGGCCGTGTGAAAACAGAAGAGTAAAAAGATTATGTTAACGATTTTTACGATACCGAAGGCATTTCATTCAAAAACGGCGATAATTCAAAACAATGCCATATCAAGCTGGAAGAGATTAATCCCGGATTGTCAAATAATATTGGTCGGCTCGGAGACGGGTGTCAGCGAGGCGGCAAGAAGATTTCAAATATGTCATGAAAAGAATGTCATAAAAAACGAATACGGAACGCCCATGCTGGATTCGGCTTTCGACATAGCTTACCGGGTCTCAAAAAGTCCTTTCGTGTGTTACGTTAATGCGGACATTATATTTCTGTCAGGGGTCAGGGAATCGTTGATCAAGGCATGCCAATTAAAGAAATTCATCATTACGGGACGTAGAACGGATCTGAATGTGGAATCAGATGTCGACTTTGCTAATGAAGCATCGTTAAACGAGTTTATAAACAGGGTCAGAACAGAGGGTCGATTACATAGTCCGGATGGACTCGATTACTTCATATTTCCAAATAAAATGATATCCTTACCTGCATTTCCGGTTGGAAGGGTTTTGTGGGACAATTGGGTCATCTCCAACGCGCGGGCGGTAAAAACCCCCGTCATTGATGCCACGGACTGCATTACTGCTGTGCATCAGAATCACGATTATACGCATCTAAGAGGCGGTTCGAAAGATGTAATGGAAGGCGACGAAGTCCTTCGGAACTGGAAAATGATCGGCAGAAATTTCTATCCCCTGGATTTGAGAGATGCCAATTATATGATAAGCGCGGAGCGGTTTCTTAAAAGAAGATCGGGCTGGAGGTATTATGCAAGAAGAATCGTTACCATACCTATATATGTTCAAAGGTTAAGTCCAATTATTGGGTTTTCGCGTCAATTGTACAGGCTGATGAATCGAATATCACCTGTGAAGGTTTTGAATGGCCGGAAAAGTGGACAACATTAAAATATCTGTTATTACACCGACATATAACCAGGAATCTTTCATTGAAAAAACGATATGCAGCGTATTGTCTCAGGAAGGCGATTTTGAGCTGGAATACATCGTGATTGATGGCGGTTCGACGGATCGGACAATGGAACTTTTGAAAAAATATAGCCGGATTGAATGGATATCCGAAACGGATCAGGGGCAATCCGATGCCGTGAATAAAGGATTCAAGATGTCGCGAGGGGACATCCTCGGCTGGCTCAACTCGGATGACCTGTACGAGGAGGGGGCCCTTGCGACGGTGGCCGAGGCTTACAAAACAAATAAATTCAAGTGGGGGTTCGGGAATTGTAGAAACATTGATGAGAAGGGTCGAGAAATACGAAATATTATAACCAATTACAAGAATTTCGAAAGCAGGCATTATTCCCGTCGAAGACTTCTGACCAAGGATTTCATACCCCAGCCGGCCGTCTTTATCTCTCGGTCTGCATTCGAAGAGACGGGATTCCTGGACCTGCTGTACGACTATGCCATGGATTATGACTACTGGCTGAGACTGGCCTCCCGCTATCCTCCTCTTTATATTGACCGTTTTCTCGCAAAGTTTCGGTGGCACAGGACGTCAAAATCGAAGAATCACTATCAGAAGGCGGCTCTGGAGGCCTACAGGATCGCTAAAAAGCATGCGCAGCCGGGAGATGAAATATACATTTACCGCCATTTCATTCATGTCCTGACATTGTGGGGCATCTACTTCTTTCTCCCGTGATTAATCGCTGATTATCATGATCATGAGAAACATTCTTTTCGTCGGACCCCTTCCTCCTCCTGTTCACGGGCAGGCCCTTCATTTTATGGAAACCTTCAAGGGGGTCGAGAACTGTAACAAATTTCTTGTTTCCATAAACGCGACGGGAAGGTCATACCCTGTCATTGTTATCCTCGTGGTGTCCTCGCTAATCAGAATGATTGATATCTTTGTGACCCACAGGATCGATACGGTTTATTTCACCTGCTCCCGTAGTCGAAAGGGTGGCCTTTTCGATTTTATTGTTATTGGCCTTTCAAAAATCTTCGGGGCAAAAATAATCAATCATCTCCATGGTGCGGATTTTCGGGATTACTATCTGTCCCTTCCTGGATTATGGAAAAAGATCGCATCGAAGTTCTACGGCATGATTGATCTCTCCATTGTTCTCACAGAAGGCATGAAAGACCAACTGCTGCCTTTTTTCCCGGGGATGAGGGTGGAAGTCGTTCCGAATTTTTATGCTGAGGACTTTGAACGGGATGTGAAGAAGCGTTCGTCTTCTGTCCGAGGACTCCTCTATCTCTCCAACATTATGATGAGCAAAGGAATTTTTGATCTCCTCGGCGCATTCAAAAACATCTGTCATGATTTTAAAGACGTGCGGCTTTCTATCGCCGGAGATTTCGTTGCCGATGAACTGATGAGTGAGTCCGAAGTGAGAAAAGCCTTTCAGGCGGAGATGGAAAAGTTGAGGAAAATCCTGCCGGGCAGGGTTGAATATCTGTCCGTTGTCAGAGGCGAGGAGAAAGTCCTCTGTTTCATGGAATCGGATATTTTCATACTTCCCTCCTATTACAGGTCGGAGGCTTTCCCTATTTCGATTATTGAAGCCATGAGATCGGGAAACGCCGTCATAACGACACGCCACAATTACCTTCCGGAAATCGTGTCTGAAAGAAACGGTGTCTTCGTCGAACCGAGGTCAAGCGTGGCCATCGGAAAAGCCCTGGTCGGCCTGTTGAACAACGCCGAAAAGATGAGGGAAATCCAGGTCTGCAACATCTCTCAGGCGAAAGATCTTTACTCGTACAAACGTTACAGGGAAAGAATCTCCGAGATTCTTGACGTTGTGACCGATGAATCCCGATGGCGGCCGGAAGAACATGAATGAAAACGTTTGCGCTGTGATTGTCACTTACAGCGGCGACAGGCTTCCCCTCCTCAAACGTTCGGTGGCGGGGGCTCTGGCTGCAGGCTGCCGCAGGGTCCTCATCGTCGACAATGGTTCTTCATCCGCCGTCAGGTCGGGAATTTTAAATATGGTAGGGAAAAATCCGGAATCCGTGAGTTTTGTCTCCCTTGAAGAGAACAGGGGATCGGCCGGCGGCTTCCGGGAGGGGATCGCGGCATTTCAGAGAGATGTGCCAGAGTGCCCCTTTGTGTGGCTTCTGGATGATGACAATATTCCCGAGAAACCGGCCCTGGCGACGCTTTTCGCTCACTGGCGGCGGTTGCCGCCGGGAAAAGAAGGACTCGTGACCCTCGCGTCCTTCCGGAAGGACAGGCCCTTCGACAGGCAGGTTTTACTGGAACGGGATATCGAAAGACGCTTCTGGCGGAAAAACAGCTTCCTCGGTTTTCACGGGGCCGACCTTCCCATCCGTCTCGGGGGCAGCAAAAAAAATCGTGAAGACGGGGAAGCTGTGCCGCGTGACGCCCGGGAAATTCACGCCGGCACATACGGAGGTCTTTTTCTCCACAGGGATCTCCTGTGCCGCATAGGGTATCCCGACGAGGATCTCTTCACGTACCAGGACGACACGGAATACACGTACCGGATCAAAAAGTCGGGGGGCGCCTCCTCATGGTCTTTGACAGCGTGATCGCCGACGGCGAACCTTCCTGGGAGGCAAAGGCTCGCGGGAATATTATGACGAGGCCCCTGGGCAGGGAGGACCTCGTGCGGCTTTATTACGCCGTCAGGAACAGGGTTCATTTCGAGAAACACGCCCTGGTGTTGAACCGGCTCGTTTGGTGGGTAAACATGGCTGCGGCTCTGTCCGGCGCCGCTTTATTCGCTCTTGTTTCTTTAAAGGGCAAGAATTTAGGTTTCTTTTCCCGGGGCCTGCATGACGGCATGAGAGACCGGCTGGGACGCTTTCAGTGAAGAAACTCCTCTTTATCCAGGTCATGTGGACCCCTTACAACCATGCGCGGTTTTCCGCCATCGCTTCGGAGTGCCCCGACTGGGCCCTCCATGTTTTTTACCAGACCCCGGGCAGTTCCTTTCGCCGGTGGCGGGGGAACGACGGAGAAGGCGCTTACCGGCAGGTTTTTCTGAAAAACGCGGGTATCCCTCTCCGGCCCAACCAGGCATTCACGCTGAACATCAATTACTCTATTTTCCAGGACCTGGAAAGGTGCGACCCCGAACGGGT
>JAFGNQ010000248.1 GCA_016926925.1 Candidatus Aminicenantota bacterium | reverse complement strand
GGCTGTCTGGTGTTGAATCCCGGGTGCGGTCCCTGTCTCGGTGCGCATCAAGGCGTACTCGCTCCCGGGGAAGTGGCCTTGAGTACTGCCAACCGGAATTTCCGCGGCCGTATGGGCAGCCGTGATTCGGAAATATATCTGGCATCTCCCGAGACGGTTGCGGCCTCGGCCATCGAAGGAAAAATAACGGATCCGAGGATATTCTCATGAATAAAGGTCGTGTCTGGAAATACGGAGATAACGTCAACACCGACGTAATCTTTCCCGGGAAGTACACTTATTCCATTTTTGAGCCCGAGGAAATGGCGAGCCATGCACTCGAGGATCTCGATCCCGGTTTTGCCGAGAACGTGCGTTCCGGTGATGTCATTGTGGCCGGACGAAACTTCGGCTGCGGGAGTTCCAGGGAGCAGGCGGCGACTTGTCTGAAGTATGCCGGAGTTCAAGCTGTCATCGCCAAATCGTTTGCACGCATTTTCTTCAGGAATGCGATCAACCAGGGTTTGCTTGTCATCCAATCAAAGGACGTGCCTGATAAAATTCAAGACGGCGAGAAGATTGCCGTCGATTATTCCCAAGGAAAGATCTTCGCCGAAAATGGAGTTTTTGAATTTCCTCCTCTCCCTACCTCTGTAGTCGGGATAATGGATGCGGGGGGGTTGATCCCCTACACGAAAAGAAAACTGGAAGCGGATGGGATATCCAATCTTCCGAAAAAATGATATCACAGCGAAAGGAGAATGTGATGCCGAAATACAGAATCGCTGTCCTTCCCGGAGATGGTGTTGGGAAGGATGTGGTCGAAGCGGCCATGATCGTTTTGGAAAAAATTGAGTTGGATGCAGATTACGTCGAAGGTGAAATCGGGTGGGAATATTGGTGTCAAGAGGGGAATCCTCTTCCCGACCGGACATTGAAGCTTCTCAAGGAGACGGATGTCTGTCTCTTCGGGGCTATCACCTCCAAACCCAAGGAAGATGCCCTCAAAGAGATCAATCCCGCCCTTCGTGATAAGGGATATTCTTATTTCAGTCCGATCGTTCGCTTGAGGCAGGAATTCGACCTTTATACGAATCTGCGGCCGTGCAAGGCTTATCCCGGAAATCCCATCAATTACAGAGATGACATCGACTTGGTGATTTTTCGAGAAAACACCGAGGGCATGTATGCCGGGGTAGAGTTTCACCCTCTCCCTGAGAATCTGAAGAGAGAGCTTCTGGTGCATCCGAAAATGAAGAAGTTCGAACACGTCCCTCTCGATGAAATCGCACTTTCTACCCGGATTATGACCAAAAAAGGATGCCAGCGGATAGTGCGGCGGGCGTTCGAGTATGCCCAACAAAACAAGCGAAGGTCAGTAACGATCGTCGAAAAACCTAATGTCTTAAGAGAGACGGGTGGATTCATCCTGGATATTGCCAGAAACACAGCCAAGGAATTTCCCGGTATGCCTTTTTGGGAGACCAATATAGACGCTATGGCCATGTGGCTTGTGAAGAACCCTCAGGATTACGATGTCCTGGTGGCCGAAAATTTGTTCGGTGATATTATTTCCGATCTGGCCGCGCAGCTGGTTGGAGGCCTGGGTTTTGCATGCTCGGGCAACATCGGGGACAGCTATGCGGTTTTCGAGCCGACACACGGCTCCGCTCCCAAATATTCGGGAATGTATAAGGTGAATCCCATAGCCATGCTGTTGGCGACCAAAATGATGATGGAATGGCTGAATGAGAAAGAAAAGGCGAAGACTCTTGAAGATGCCATTGCGGAAGTGATCAAAGAAGGAAAGGTTCGGACCTATGATATGGGAGGGACTTCTTCTACTCTCGATATGGCCAGGGCTGTAGCTGCAAAATTGTAATTTACTCATTCGGAACTGAGGCAGCTGGAATCAAAGCGGGTTGAGGGGTGATTATGGAAGCTGTAGACCCGAATTCTGCGATAAAGGCTTTTAAACGGGCGTATTCCCGTTAAAAGGAGAAAGGGATCGATGGGTAAGACGTTCATTGAGAGAATTATTCAGGCCCACACTCGAGATGAAGTTCATCCCGGAAAAATCGTGTGGATGGATCTCGATATTATGTCGGCCCGGGATTTCGGGGGACCCAATGTTGTGAAAAACTTCGAAAGAGAGTACGCCGGCGAATCCTTATCTGACAAGTCAAAGACCTTCTTCACCTTTGACTTGAGTGTTCCGGCGACAATGCTCAAATACGCGGACAACCAGCAGATCTGCCGGGAATTCGCCAGAAAACATGGAATCAGGGTGTTCGACGTGGATCGCGGGATCGGCTCGCATGTTCTGATGGAAGAGGGCCTGGCCGTCAGCAGTGGAACTGTCGTGGGAACAGACAGCCACATGAATATTCTGGGTGCTGTGGGATGCTTTGGTCAGGGTATGGGTGATGTCGACATCGCTTTCGCTTTCAAGACAGGGCGGACCTGGTTCGAGGTTCCGGAGACTCTGAAGGTGACTGTAACCGGACGCTATACCTGGCCGACATCGGCTAAGGATCTCACGCTCTACATCCTTAAAAAACTGGGAACGGATAAAGGGGCTCTCAAGTCCATTGAATTCTATGGAGAAGCAGTCCGGTCGCTTTCTCTGGCAGGCCGGATCACTCTGTGCAGCATGGTAACGGAAATGGCGGGGATTATCGGCTTTGTTCCCGAACATGAAGGCACGTTTTCTGAGGAGCTGGCGGAATTTTCCGGTGTTCAAGGGGCGGTGTCGTTAGGAGAGGCAGGGACCGTCTATGCGGATGCTCTGAGTTTGGATGTGAGCCAACTGCCTCCGCAAGTGGCTTCTCCGTTCTCCCCTACGAACGTCAACGATATTCATGGCTTCAAGGAGATCCGGATCGACTCCGGGTTCATCGGATCATGTACGAACGGGAGGATCGAGGATTTCAGGGAGGCGGCCAAAGTCTGCCAAGGGAAAAAAATCAAGGATGGTGTGATGCTTAAAATCGTCCCTGCCACCAAGCTGGTTTATCAAGAAATGCTCCAGGAAGGAATACTGGATATCCTTTTTGGAAGTGGTGCCATCATCAGCAATCCCGGTTGCGGGGGATGTGCGGAAGGCCATATGGGGTTGACGGGCAAGGGAGAGGTTCAAATCAGCACAGGCAACAGAAATTTTTCCGGAAAACAAGGGAAAGGCATGACCTATTTGGCAAGCCCGGCTGTTGTCGCTGCTTCATGTATCGCAGGCCGCATTGTTAGTCCGGAGGATTTGTGACATGGAAAAATTCCATATTTGCGGGAAGGTTTGGATTCTGACCGATAAGAACGGAAGGCTCATCGAAGACATCGACACGGATCAAATCTACCACAATGCGTTTTTGCATATCACGGAACTCTCTCAAATGGGACAATACACCTTCGGAAATCTGGAGGGGTGGAAGGATTTTGCAGAAATGGCAGGACCCGGCGATATCGTTGTCGCCGGCCGCAACTTTGGAGCAGGATCCTCGAGGCAGCAGGCCGTTGACTGTTTCATCTCTCTCGGAATCAGCCTGATTTGTGCGCCTTCGTTCGGGGCTATCTATTTCAGGAATGCCGTCAATTCCGGTTTTCCCGTTCTGCGAAGCGGAAATATCAACACACTCACGGCTGATAGAAAGCTGGAAACGGGTGATGAAATGCAGGTCGATATCCTGAGCGGTGAGGGGCGCAACATCACAAAAAATCATATTTTCCGTTTGGAGCCGATGAGTTCGGTGCAACAAGATATCTTTTCGGCGGGAGGATTGTTCGGTTATGCAAAAAAAATGAGCAGCGGCCGGTGAGATCATGCACATTCTTTCGATAGACACGACCACACCTTGCGGATCGGTCGCTCTAATGCAGGGGACCCGGCTTTTAACGGAGTGGAACAGCGAATCCCGTTTAGCTCATTCCGAGAGATTGCTCCCCGCAGTCGATTTCATCTTGAAGTCACAAGGAGTATCGATCTCCGATGTGGGTGCCTTCGCCGTAGCGATAGGCCCCGGTTCTTTCACGGGTATCCGTATCGGATTGAGTCTGATGAAATCTTTCGCTTTTGCATCGGGCAAGCCCATCGCCCCTGTTTCGACACTCGAAGCTTTGGCTCTAAAGCTGATGCACTATCAGAGTCGACTCATTTGCCCATTGCTCGACGCGCGTAAGGGTGAGCTCTATGCGGCTCTGTTTGAGCGGCGAAAGAATGAACTCATAGAAATTGTTCCACAGGGAGCTTACACGCCCGATCGACTTTTGTCTCTGCTCCCGACGCACCGGATCATCTCCTTCATCGGCAGCGGAACGGACGCGTTCAAGGATAAAATCTTCGACTATCTCAAAGACAAGGCGAGGTTCTCGACACGTTCGCTTTTCCTGGCTTTCGAGGTAGGCTTACTGGGATACCGCATTTTGAAGGAAGGGCGGGGGTTGGATTTTAAAGAAGTGAAGCCCCTCTATTTCCGCAAATCCCAGGCGGAGGAAAAACATTAAGTCCGACCGTTTTCCCCAGCATCCTGTCTATCTGAGGAGAATGAAAGAGGGGGATATTCCCTCTGTTCTTGCCATAGAAAAACGCTCCTTTGCCAATCCATGGAGTATGTCCGCCTTTATAGGTGAAATTGCAAATAAGGACATATCTTATCCTTATGTCATCGTCCATCGTACCGGAGATAAAGTCATCGGCTATATCATCTATTGGAAAATCGACGAAGAAGTGCAAATCAGCAATTTCGCTCTCCATCCGGATTACAGGGGAAGCGGCGTCGGAAAGAAAGTCCTCCAAGATGTTCTCGATGAACTGCATAGGGGAGGCACACTCTATGTCTTCTTAGAAGTGAGGCCCTCCAATTTTCCCGCGCGGCTGCTTTATGAAAAGATGGGATTCGAAATCTTCGGTGTCAGGAAAAATTATTACCGGACACCGGATGAGGACGCTTTGATCATGGGCAAAACGCTTTGATGCCGCTCGAGCCATCTCCAACGATGGCATTCCCGAAACAAGGATTGGAATAGAGCGCTTTGTGAGATGTTCTCACTCCAGTCAGATTTTTCACGCCATTCCCTCTTTCCTTTCGAGCTCGTCACAGTCCGTTTTCGCCGAAGACCCCCCCACCAACCACCATGCGGCTCAAACGGACTGCGGCTCGCTCTCGGTCCCAGTCTGGCTGCTGCGGATTTGCGTTCGTTCATCTATCACCTGCCTCATTATCCCTTGCTAACCAAGAAGAATCTCACGGACCACTCATCTCATGCTCACACAGTCCTCGAGCCCGACTTCGGCGGGTCCCATCTAAGAACAAATCGGGAATCTTACAATGTCGCTCGACTCATCTTGCAAAGTGCTAATAGCCAATTGATCCGATGCCTTAGATTTCAAAGAATCGCAGCAGAAGTTTGATCTAAGGCGTGTCAGTATTTGACCTTAACGAGGCACAGGCCTTTTGCCGGGGCGGTCGGGGAATGTCTCGAGCGCATTTTATTTCGAAACAGGATTTCGATATCCTCGGGAAGCATGCGTCCGCGGCCGACTTCGATCAGAGTCCCGACTATGCTCCGGACCATGTATCTCAAGAAACCGTTGGCTTCTACTGTGGTGACGATTTCGGTTCCTCGTTTGATGCATTCCGAGCGCATGATCCTGCGTACGGGATAAAGCTCCCTGTTAGATGAGAAGGGCGTGAAATCCGCCTCGCGGATAAAGCGTGCCGCCGCATCTTCCATTGCGGCAATATCAAGAGGTGAGGGCCAGTGAAGGACATAACGGAGGATAAAGGGGCTGATGACAGGGGAGTTGCAGATCCTGTACCGGTATATTTTCGATTTGGCGGATTTTCTTGCGTTAAAATCGAAGGAGATTTTATGCAGGGAAACAATCCGAATATCCCGGGGAAGCGTTCCGTTTAGGGCCTGGAGCAATTCCTTTTCATGCAAGTGTGTATCCGCCTTGAAATGGGCGGTTTGTCCTCGTGCGTGAACCCCGGCATCCGTCCTTCCGGATCCGATCACAGGAATCTTTTTAGACAGGATTTTTTCCAGAGAGTCTTCGATTTCCCCCTGAATCGTTCTCTGTTTTTTCTGTCTCTGCCAGCCAAAGTAGTCGGTGCCGTCGTAGCTGATGACGATTTTGTGATTAGAGATCATTTAACAAATATTTCCTTGGGCAGCATGCCGTGGACCCCGACTTTGCCGTCGACAAGCTGAGTGATGTTGAAGTCCACTGCCGCACTGCACAGCATGTAGGACTGCTCCCGGCTGAGTCCTTTTTCGGTGGCCAAAAATGAGATCATCTCCCTGAGGGCGATCTTCGCTGCTTCGGTCAGGTTTTCATTTGTTCCCATGGAAATGTAGTGTGTTGGTGTTTCCGCCCGCGGCCAATTCAGGTGCTGGTCTTTGTGTACAAAAAACTGCAGTTCCCCTTTTAAGGATGTCTCCAGGGCCGTGATGTCGACCTCACCGTTTCCTTGAGCGGCGTGGGCGTCGCCCACTTGGAAGAGAGCTCCTTTGACATGCACGGGAAGGAACAGCGTTGTACCGGCTACAAGCTCCTTGTTGTCCAGGTTTCCCCCATGGATCCACGGCGGAGCGCTGTTGATTCTTCCCGCATCCTCCGGAGGGGCTACACCCATGCTTCCGAAAAACGGACGAAGCGGGATTTCTATACCGTCGGAGAATTCGGCAACAAGCCTCTCCCTATCCAGAGGAATGATTCGTGTCACAACAGTGTCGAACTCTCCTGACAAAAAACCCCTGTCAGGACTCAGCGTGTTGTAGGCATAAGGGATAGCCAACTCTAAGGATATAATTCGAACCTCCAGGACATCTCCGGGCTCGGCGTTTTCGATGAAAATGGGGCCGGTCAGGATGTGTCCTCCCGGGCCTTTGTCCTTCACTTCCCTGTAAATGTCGCGGACCTCCGGTTCGATCATTTCAGGAGGAAGCCCCGCCTTTTCCAGAGTTTCGGGATTGCCGACGTGCAAAGTGCGCACTTTGACCCGGTCTCCGGATCGGATTGTTAGGACAGGAGGTGTTTTGGACCAGTAATATCCCCAAGCGACCGTTGCCGGCGAGGGATTTAAAACATGCACCTTGGCTTCGGTCTCTTTCGCTTTGCTAAGGGCATGGCCTTCGGGGATAAACGGCCAAAACATAAGAAGACCTGTGAGCGCGGCTGTTATTGTTCTCATAATTCACCTCATCTCTTTCATTCTACCGATTATCTCCTTTTTTGTCGCCTTATCATGTAAGTTAATATACATGTCCTTTCTGTGATAGCGTTATCGCGATAGGGACGAAGGGCGATTGTCCCCTGCGCGAAGCGCATATTGGAGAAGGGAAAGTGACAGCGAGTCACAAGCTGTTTAAACCGCTAGTGCTGGATGGAGGGGTTTTCGACGAAAACGGATTGTGACGACCTGTCAATCTTTCATTCGATTTGATATCACCACGGAAGCGGGAGTGTTTTCTTGGGGCGGGGCAATTTTTGTAAAAAAAAATTGACAAGCAGAACGATTTGGCTTATATTGTATATAAGCAATATATACAATATGATCAGATAAAATTCGCGAAGAGATTTTAAAAGGAGTTCCCAGAGAAAAAGAGGTTGTTCCATGGTAAGATTCGAACAAAACGGGAGCTTTACCGTGATCATCGCTATCGTTGCTTTCATTTTAGCCCATATTCGCCATATAAGATGAACAATCAAGGGAGCCGATAATGAAAGGAGTCTGCAATGAGATTCAATGAAAATGTCAAGAAACAGATTCGGCGGATTAAGATAACAGGGGCATTAGGCCTAATTCTCTCCCTTTCTCTTACCGTGAGTGCCGTCAGCCAGGAGAAGGCTGAGTTCGAACTCTCCGGCTTCAGCAGTGTTGGGATCGGTGAACTGGGAAGGCGCATCGATCATGCTGCTTGGGGGGGGTCGTTCTACGTAGGTTTGCGGTTGAGGAGGACACCTTTCTCACTGGGTGCCCGGCTGGCAATGGCCGGTTATGATTCGGAGCATAACGTGGATCTTGCCGGCTACTCAGATTCTGTTCCGGCGGACGTGAAGTACGGCTACAATCTTCTCCAGACTCACCTCGTCGTCCGTTTCCAGTCGTGGCAGTCCCTGTTCGCACCTTATCTCGAAGCGTTTGTCGGCTTCAATTACTTCTTCACTCAGATGTACACCGGAAAGGGGAGCAGCGTACCGATTATCGCCGGGGATGCCATCATCCTTATCGGTGGGAACGGATCTCAAACACTGATGTCGAGCGTTACTCCGAGTATAGGATTGGGCGGCGGCCTGAAAGTTCGTCTGGCCAGCATCAGCCGCGGGAAACATGCCGACAGTTCTCTCTTCTCGCTTCTTCTGAACCTGCAGGGCCGCTATGTGTACGGAGGCACGGCGAGATATCTCAAACCGGGAGGAATCACGCTGGATGGGAAGAGGCTCATCTACGACCCTCAACGATCCCGTTCCGACATGTTCACTTTTAGTCTGGGACTCTCCGTGCGGTTATAGTTTTGGAACAGTTGGAATCGATCGATCGGCGGCGGAACCGGCTGTTTTTCCTAGTGACTTGCGGTGCAAAAAACTCAATGCCAAGAGCTTATATGAACCAAAACAAATTTATATACTTGAAAATATGCTTTTGATCCTGATGCTTTTTTTATGAGGAAACGGTGATTTTACATTTGACGGATCTTTCTCCGGAACCACTTCAAGCTCAAATCGTCCGTCAGATCAGGGCGAAGGTGTTATCGGGCGAGCTGGTTGCCGGCAATGATCTGCCATCGATTCGCCGCTTTGCCAGAGAACATCACATCAGTGTGATCACGGTGCAAAGGGCTTATGAAATCCTGGAGCGTTCAGGGCTCATCCATTCCCGGAGAGGGAAGGGATTCTTTGTCTCCGATCTTACTGCCAAGACAAAAAAGGCCATGGCTATAGAGAAGTTGCAGGATGACGTGAAGCCACTTTTGGATGGAGCTGTTGCCGAAGGATTGGACGGTGAAGAAATAAAGGACGCTGTCCTTAAGCTCCTGGAGAAAAGCGAATCGAGAAAATGAGGAGGGCTGAGATGGAAAAAGCCTTTGTGTATAAAGATGTGATCAAAACTTTTACGGATTTTACGCTCGGGCCGCTGAATCTGGAATTGGAGCAGGGGACGGTTCTGGGATTTGTCGGACCTAATGGAGCCGGGAAGACAACGACGCTGCAGTGTCTGGTCGGCCTGCTCCGTGCGGATTCCGGAGAAATGACTGTTTTCGGACGCTCCAACAATCTCAATAGACCGGAGTGGAGGCTGGATATCGGTTACGTCGGTGATGTGCATGTTTTCTATGAACGATGGTCCGGGGCGAAAAATCTGGATTTTATTGCGCAGTTTTATCCGAACTGGTCATCGGTAAAGGCTTCTGAACTGGCTCGGCGTTTCAGACTCCCTCTGGAAAAAAAGGTCAAATCGCTGTCTACCGGAAACCGTGTGAAACTGTCACTCGTTTCCGCCCTGGCGCACACGCCGCGGTTGCTTCTGTTGGATGAGCCGACTTCAGGAATAGATCCTGTTGTGCGGACGGAAGTTCTGGATGTCCTGTTCGAAATCCTGGAATCGGGTGACAGAGCCATTTTTTATGCGACGCATGTCCTCCCAGAGATCAGCCGTCTTGCCGATGAGTTGGCCTTTATACAAAACGGACAGATTTGGTTTCGGACCGCCAAAGAGGATCTCACTGAGAAATGGCGCAAAATCTCCTTTTCTATTGAAAAAAAGGATATTTCCCACGATTCCATTATCAGTCATATTAAGGATGGAAACAGTCATCGAGTCATCAGCTCCGATTTCGGGAAAACCATGGAATACATCAAGGCATTGGGTGCCGAAAATATCCAGGTTGTCCTTATGAGCATTGAAGAGATTGCCGTTGCAATCCTCAAAGAAAAACAAAATGTGGAAGCTAATTAAAGTCGATCTATTCTACTTCTGGTATGCCTTCCTTATTCCCTGTATTTTGGCGCTTATCCTTCTTTTTTATGTGGGGATC
>JAFGNQ010000247.1 GCA_016926925.1 Candidatus Aminicenantota bacterium | reverse complement strand
TATAGACAACGCTCTTCCTCTTAAATAAGAAAGAGTCCCATCAACCCCCTTAAAATATAAGAACGATAGGATCTAATGTCAAGAAAAACAAAAATGAGGAAATTTCCCCATCGAATCAGAGCGCTATTCTGCAAGGCACCCTACTATCTGCTGAGACGACACCTGTTCCCTCAGGAGGACAATAAAATCAGATTGGCACCGCCCGAACTCCTGAGAAGATTTGGCACGCAGATTGCTGCTCGCTATAATTGGGTCATAGTTGCAAAGAACGGAGATCCGACACAGTTGACAAAACTTATAGAACTGGGAGGCAAAGCATGAAAGCATTCAGGTCTTTAGGGATCGTATTCCTGGTCTTATGTGGACTCTCTTCATCAGGGTTTTCTCGAGAGCGCTTCAGTGCCGGCATCAATTTTACTCTTGGGATCCCCCAAAACGAATTCAATGAAAACATAAACACAACAGGATTGGGCGGATCAGGTTATTTTTCCTTTAGATTGCCTAAATCGCCGCTTTCCATAGGCACATCCTTCAGTGTGCTGGTGTACGGCAGTGAAACCAGGGAAGAATTTTTAAATGCCGCCATCCCTGAGGTGATTGTGGATGTCAAGACACACAATTATATCCTGCTGTGCAATCTTTTTTTACGGGTGCAGCCTCATCAAGGACAATTCCGTCCTTATGCGGAAGGCTTGATCGGATTCAACTACCTGTGGACCGAAACAGGGATTTACGATCAAAGCGGCCCTTCATTCGATGAAATCGCGAGCTCCGTAAATTTGGACGACTTCAGTCTCAATTACGGATTGGGCGGAGGCTTGATGATGCAGGTCTATCAAAGGCAAAACAGCGCTTTTGCGGTATTCATCGACCTGGGGGTCCGTTATTTAAAGGGTGGCAAAGCCGAATACCTAAGGGAAGGCGATATTGTCCAGCTAAACGGAGAAGTCATCTACAATGTCAGCTATTCCAACACCGACCTTATCACAGCGCACATCGGAGTCGCTTTTACCTTCTAAGAACGAAAAGAAGGTGCGGAAAGCTTTCTAGACAGATACATTTACAAATAGGGTCTAATCTTCATGATACGTCTTGAGGGGAATATTCAGATACAATTTTCCGAATAAACAGATATATACATAGAGTTTGTCACGTTTTGCCCCCAGCTTCTTTTTAAATTTATGTGACGACGTATTGAGCATCGCAGTAATGCTGTAAAAATCAGATTTCCCTTTTTGATTTAAATGCTTATAGAGCTGGTATCGCAGATACGGAGCCAAATTTTTGCCACGATAAGTTTTGAAAGTGCGCATATCAAACAAATAGGCTTCGTTTTCTCTTAGTTTTTGACGGATTTTCTTAAACTCTAAATATTCGAGGTTGCACCACGTAAAGGCTGCGATTTCACCTTTGTGTTTAAGAGCTAAACACATAGAGCCTTTTTCGTATCGTTGTATATACTCTTTTTCATCATCAGGCACCTCAGGGTTTGCAGCAAGATTCTCTATTTCCGAGGGCGTACAGAACTCTACATCGATAGAATCCAATTTCGGCCGGATGCTGAGTCCATCCTCGGCGAACAAATTCTCTATAATGACATAATAAGGAATTATCTGTACTACTGCAGCAAATTTTCGGTAAAGATATCGTAAGACAACATTTTCCTGGAAAAATAATACGAGATTCACAGAAACTCCTCCTCGACATAATCAGATTTTCCTTATATTCTGTCAAGATAAATGTGAGACCATAAGATCTGGATTATTAAAATATTCGTTCCCATTAGCTTTCACGCCATATTACAAAAGAATTTCCAAAGTCCTGATTTCAAAAAACTATATCGTCATCGAATGGATATGGGAAGGAGCTCATTCGGGACCTCTTATAACACCGGAAGGAGATATCCCGGCTACCGGACGAGATGTAAGCCTTAAGGGTGTTATGATATTGAGGAGAAATACTGAAGGGCTCATTGCAAAATCGGGCTATGAAGACTCAGCAAGCCTAATCCAAAAAAATTATCCTTAAAATGAGATGAATTTGTATTTTTTTGCTCTTTATATAATGAAGGACATGCACAAAACTTGAAGTAGCTAAAAAGAATTAGAGTAAAGAAGGAGGAAAAGGATGAAAAAATCATTTTGCTTTTTAGCGATTACTTTTCTCTCTTCCCTTATTCTTTATTCCCAGGAAATTCAGGTGGTTTATCCCAACGGAGGGCAGACATTAACCTTAGGGCAAACCTATACACTTCAATGGACGAGCAGTGGAATCGGTAGTCAGGTCAAGATAGCTCTAAGAAAAGGAGCGGCTATTTTAACTCCTCACATCGACGACAATGCACCCAATACTGGGAACTATACCTGGACTGTTTCTAATGATATTGAACCGGACTCCAATTATAAAATCATAATATCGAATCTGGATGAGACCGTCTATGATTTAAGTGACGGCCATTTCACCATTTCATCTTTCGGTGCCAAACCGCTACCTCCCAAGAGAAAAATAACCGTACTCTCACCCAATGGGGGCGAGAATTGGATAAGGGGAGACACGTATTCCATTGCCTGGAATTCACTCAACATAACCGGCCATGTGAGAATAGATTTGTACCGAAACAACACGCAGTGGTTGGGTCCTATTGCCAGCAGCGTATCAAATTCAGGCTCCTATAACTGGAAAGTCCCTTCCTTGGAAAACAGGAATAAGGTCGATATGGGCTCCAATTACCAAGTTGAAGTCGCGTCATTGAATTACTCTGCCGTCAAAGACCGTTCCAACGGAACGTTCGCCCTTCAAGGCATCCCGGACCTGGTGGTGTGCTTGGTAAAAGAAAAGTGGATCTCAATACCCGGTAAAAGAAAGATCCAGGTTAGAGTGAGGAATGTCGGAGACAGAAGAGCAGGACCTTCGACGTTGTCTATCTTAATTTGGCTGAAATCCACCGAACACTACCAGATCCCGGCTCTTGATCCGGGTGAGGATTATGAAGTCATACGTGAGGAACACTTTTTAAAGGCAGGAAAGGTGAGGTATGTAGCAGCGGCAGACTGTAACAATAACATTGCGGAGTCTGATGAGAGCAACAATATTGGGGATGGCTGGATCGTGAAGAAACTCGGAGCTTTTGTCGCGCCACCGCAGAAACTTGAGTGCACTGGTCATTAAAAAGCTGGATATGGCACGCCTGGAGCGATTCGAACGCTCGACCTTTGGTTCCGGAGACCAACGCTCTATCGCTCTAATTATTTGATATATAACGACTTACGGAGTCTGTCCGATTTGCGTTTGCCCATTGACTGCCCAAATTCGGTTGATTTTGACTCACGATCTCTGCCAAAATCTCAACGGCTCGCCGGCTCTTTTCCGGTGTCAGATGATAGTATCGCATAGTCGTTCGAATGTCTCGGTGTCCGACGATTTCCATGACCGTCGGAAGCGGTGCTCCGGCTTCGAGCATGAGAGTGATCGCAGTATGGCGCAGATCGTGGAACCGGCAGTCAATTATCTTCGCTCGATCGCAAGCACCTTTGAATCCTTTCTTCACATCTTTGATCCGGTCTCCTGTCCGCT
>JAFGNQ010000246.1 GCA_016926925.1 Candidatus Aminicenantota bacterium | reverse complement strand
CGGATGTCTGCGCACGCGGTCTCGGTACTTGGATCGCCGGCAACAGTCCCGAGGGTACCGACATCTACCGAAGCGGTTCCGGGACGTCTTTCGCCACACCTCTGATCGCCGGGGTTGCGGCCCTTCTTTTAGAAATCCATCGCGATTGGACACCAAAGCAAATTCGGGATGCGCTGACCAAATCAGCGAACCGGAGCTTTAAGCCGGACAATAACTTCGGTTGGGGAATCGTCGACGCGGAGCTTGCGGCATCCTGGGATCAAAGCAAGGGGAAAAAAGGCCCTCCCCGCTGAGCACCACGCGACTCCATCGGAAATTCTTCGTCACATGACTGCCGGGCAAGGAAACCCCAAATAAATCCGCGGAGATAGGGTCTCCGTCGCTTATTCTTTTTGGAACTCTTTCTCTTCAAGCAGTTTCCGGGCATCCTGTTTGGCATGTTCGAGCGAAATATACCATCTCGGATCCGGATCCATATTCAGCACGTAATCCAGCTCCGCCCTTGCCTTTTCGACCTCCTTTAGGGCAAGGTAGGTCTCTGCCAGATAGACACGCGTCACCGGATCATCGGGACCCAACTCTTTGGATTTCTCCAAGTGTTCTCGAGATTTATCCTTGCTTCCGCCGGCAAAACCGGGAAGCTTGTAATAAACTCTTCCCAATACTCTATCGGCACCGCCGTCTTCATAGGTGGGATCCAGCTCGAGAACTTTGTTCATGGATTTCTTGATCGGCTTGACCAGGGACAGACTTTTCAGGACGCCCCGCGTCTCCCCGACTTTTCCGTTGTTCACACCCAACCAGTAGTGACCGTCCGGCCTTTCGGGCTCGAGGGCGACGGCTTTCGTGGCATAGTAAACACCTTGGGAAAATATGGTCTTTTGCTCTTTTTTGCTCTCCGTGTGCATGCCTATGAAATAATGTATCCGCGCCATTCGCCAATAGGTGTCGTACTTTTTATCCGGTGAATTCAAAGCTTCCCGATAGAGCTCCAGGGCTTTATTGGCGGTGTCCATGTCCTGCATCTCTAAATACAAGGCATCCCCTTGGGCTATCAAATCCTCGGCACTCTGAGAAAAAAGCACCAAAGAGATTCCTAAAAGCAGACACAAAAGATGAATCATTTTAGCCTTCATTTTCCTCTCCTTTTGCGGGTAGTTATACCATATTCCCTTTAATGGGTAAACATTTTCTCTTCGGTCGCAATCATCTCATAAAGCATGATATCGTTTGAGTTGAATAGCAGCTAAAGAAAGCATTGGTTGATGGGTTCGCAGGGCGAGATCGGTCGCTGCGCTCCGAACACATCACGGTCGCTCGAAATACCGATCTGCTTTCCGGTCAAGCATAAGGAGCACTTGCTCAATCCGCTGCCTCTCTTTCTCCAGATCCTCCTCAGATAAATCAGAAGCGACGGGGATCGGCTCCCCAAGGAATACGACGACCCTGCCAAAGGGATAAAACAGCAAGAATTTATCCCAGCTTTCAAGAACCTTTTTCTTTGAAGCCGAAAACGTAAAAGGGACAAGAACAGCACCGGTCTGCTGGGCAAGCTTCAAGGCTCCGCTTTTCATTGTCCTATTCGGTCCCTTGGGCCCGTCGGGGACGATGATCAGTTCGCCTCCTTCTTCCAATTCTTTCTTCATCAAGGCCCACGCTTTGACGATGGAATGGGAGCCGGACCCCCTGAATATTTTGTATCTCCACCCTGAAATTATCCGGGCCATGAATTCCCCGTCTCCGCTTGGGCTTATCAAGGCTGCGACTCCTCGCTTTCTGAAAAAGTAAGGGGGAAGAAAGATGCGGCCGTGCCAGACCAGAATGATCACAGGTTTGTTCCGGCTCCGTAATTCTTTATAGGCCTCTTCTCCAACGACGGTCACGTGGGACAGCTTGACGGAAAGCCACAGCAGTCTTCTCCCCAGGAAGCCGATGAGGAACCACTTTAGCTTGGACAAAACCGACATCGGTAAAAATATATAAAATTTTTCAGAAACAGTAAATGCCTCAGTTCGCTTTTCTTCTCCACGCATCGAACAGGAAACCTGCGAGGAAACCGCACAGAGAGAGCACAAGCCCGTAAGGCACCGAATAGGGCCATTCCGGCCATTCCAAGTGCAGAAACCCCGTCTCGCTCATGAAGCCGAGCAGAGAATACCCTCCTCCTAAAAGGAGGCTTGCAAATCCTGCGGTAGGAAATCGCTTTCTCAGAAAAATCATGGCCATCCCGGGGATGAACAATCCTTCCGTCATGATTTCGGAAGCTAACCCGATACTTTTCAGAATCCCCTGCACCCGGGTTGCTATCAGGAAAGACAGGGCGCCCATGAGAAAAGTCGATAGCCGGCTGATCTGAATAACCTTTTTCAGCCTTCCCTGAGGAAAAATCTGCTGGAAGACATCCCGGGTCAATGAAAGAGCACCCGTATTGATGGCCGTATCCATGGTGGACATTATGGCGGCAATCACGGCGACAAAAAGGAGTCCTCCTAAAACATGGCCCGTTTTCGTGGTAAGAAGGAGGGAGAGCACGGGTGTTTGCGAGGCAGTCATTGGCAGCAACGGGAGACAGAGGACTCCGATCATAACGATGACTCCGAAAAAAACAAAGAACGTCACTCCCGAAGAAATCAGCCCACGGCGGGCATCTTTGTCGGAACGGGAGGCTTGAATCCTTTGCCATACAATCGGAGAGATGATCCAGGCAAGTGTAAACGAAACAACGATCCAGACATTCCTCTCGAATCCGACGAAGAAATCAAAATAGTTTGTCCTCCCCATCTGAGCCGCTGTGGTGAAAACATCACTCATAGTGGTCTGGCCCGTCAGAAAGAAAAACAGGCTTACAATCCCCACAGTCAGAAGGAAGAATTGAAATCCATCGGTAATGACTACGGAAAGGAATCCACCGCCGATCGAGTAGATCAAAACAACCGCCGTACCGATCAAAAGGCTGGAAAAATAACTTGTGCCGAGAAAAGCTTTCAAAAAATTTCCCAAGGCGACCATCTGGGAAGCGGCCAACAGGGCCATATACCAAACAATGAGAATCGATGTCATGTGGCGCACTATCCGGCCGTAGCGCATCTCAAACAAATCGGGAAGCGTGACGATCGGCAGCCGTCTTATAGGACGGACCAAAAAGAAGCCGAAAATCATCACGGTCAGCACCGAGGGAATACCGATAACCCAGAAAGAACTCACACCTTTGATATAGGCCTCATCGATAGACACCAGGATCGAAGTAGCCCCCAGCCAGGATGCAGCGAGGGAAAAGTAAACCAAGACTGCAGGGAGGCTCCGTGAAGCGAGAAAAAAATCCTCGATGCTCTGCATCTTCCTGGAAAATAGGATGCCAACGAGCAAAATCAGTGTGACATAGCCGATAAGATACCCAAAATATACCATTGGCACAAACCTTATATCAGAAACTCCCCAGCATCCGCAAATCAGACCGAGCAGTGGTCAGCTACGCCGAATGGGCGACAACGAAGGCTTTGTAGCAAGATCGGCTCGCCTGTAAGGTAAAAAACGCCGATAGATAAATGAAATTTCTTTGAGTTATGAGTGTCGGCGTTTTTTATGAACAATCCAGAATTTTCACCGGAATTCGATCTGTGCTATAATCCGGTGAATGAACGCACTGATTGGCATGCTGATCCTTTCCGT
>JAFGNQ010000032.1 GCA_016926925.1 Candidatus Aminicenantota bacterium | reverse complement strand
TTTGAATTCACCCCAGGTAAGACAACGGAAATCACACTTCTTCTTCAGCCCTATCACAAACGACTCAAAGACCGCTACATGAATGCCGTGAAGCATGCCGTCCGCAATGCAAGCCTCTGGTACGGTGATTATCCCTACTCTACTGTCACCTGTGTGGATCCCGCTTACAATAGCCATTCCGGAGGGATGGAGTACCCTACATTTTTCACTGGCGGCGCCTATTTTCTCGACCGTCCCGGAACCGGTGATCCGGAGACCGTGACCATCCATGAATTCGGACACGGATACTTCTACGGACTTTTAGGCTCGAACGAATTCGAAAACGCCTGGATGGATGAAGGCCTCACTTCTTTTCTGGATACGGAAATCTATTACGCCGCTTACGGCGAACCCTTTCTCGCCAAGAAATATTTCGGAATTCCCGTGCTTTTCAAAGATATCAAGATTCCGGTCGAATTGGATGAATACCGCCAGATATCCGCATTGCGCCGGACATGGAATAGGGATCCTATCCAGCGTTTCTCTTGGCAGTTCATGGACGGAGAAAGCTACACCACAAACGCCTACTTCAAGCCCGAACTCATGCTGCGGACTCTCCAAAGGTACATGGGAATGGATACTTTCGCCCGGATGATCAAAGACTATTCCGAGAGCTGGTGGTTCGAACATCCGAGGCCCGAAGATTTTTATACTGTTGTTTCCCGGCACGCCGGAGAGGACATGGGCTGGTTTTTGGATCAGTTCATCCACGGATCGGAAAAACTCGATTATGCTGTAACCTCGATATGCAATTCACAACAGCGGGCGGCTTCAGGATGGCTTGACGGCGTATACAGGGAAGAAGGCCCGAAGCATCCGGAAAACCCGACCTACGAATCAGAAGTTACGATCCGCCGTCTGGGTGGAGTGAGACTTCCGGTCGCAATTCTTATCGTTTTTGAAGACGGTCATGAAATCATGGAAACTTGGAATGGACAATACAGATGGAAAAAATTTTCTTTTATTGGGCCGGTCAAGATCGAAAAGGTCATTGTCGACCCGGACTTCAAGCTGGTCTTGGACATTGACCGGACCAACAACAGCCGAACTATCAAACCCGATAAGCTGGCCCCCCTGAAATGGACGGCGACATGGATGAGGTGGCTTCAGCACGCCTTGGAATTTTTCAAAATCTTCGGCAGTTAACTGTGTGAAGGGAGGACAGAGATGAAATTCTGGATCAATTTCGGCAAGGGATTCCACATGACGAGAAAAAAGGCAGGCATGGTCCTGCTTCTATTCGTATTGAATTTGATATTCGCTTTGATCCTGGCGGTTCCCATGTACCACTCGTTGAAAGATTCCTTCGGCAACAGCCTCGTAGGCCAGAGAATGACAGAGGGGTTCGACACGCTCTGGTGGGAGGAGTTTCGAGACCAGAGCCAAGGGCTCGAACAAACTTTCACTCCATACATCATCGGAAAAGGGGCCATCCTCAACAACCTGGAGATGCTTGTACAGATGAAATTTTTCACACTGCCCCCTCTGCTGCTTATCTTCGGTTTGGCCTACATCATCCTCCACACATTTCTTGCAGGGGGAATTCTAGCGACTTTCAACGAGGATAAACCGGAATTCACCCTGGCGTCCTTCTTCGAAAGGGCGGGACGCTATTTTCTGCGATTTTTTCTTCTCATGCTCGTATCCTGGTTGTTCTTTTTCGGTTTGATTGGAAACCTCAATCAATGGTTCGGATCGATCACCGGTCGAGTGGCGGAAAATGCTTTCTCGGAGATAACACCCTTCTATCTCGGGCTCTTATTCAGCGCCGTGATACTTTTTCTTATATTGTTTACCCAGATGATCTTCGATTATGCCCGGATCACCGTCGTCACGGACAGGGAGAGAAACATCCTGAAAGCCGCACACAACGCTTTCAGGTTCGTGATCAAAAATCCCGGCACAACTCTCAGCCTTTTTTATACGATATTTGCAGTCCATATTGTTGTGACACTTATCTACATTTTTATTAAAAATTTCATTCCGGAGTCGAATGCGGCCGGAATCCTTATCGCCTTTATCGTCCAACAACTGTTTGTTTTCGCCGTTGTCGGTATTCGCTGCTGGCTCTATGCCAGTCAACTTGAACTTTATAAGTACGTTCCGGCTGATGTATAATTGAGGCCGCATGAACCTTAGGAAGATTGAATTCGTATATAAAAATAGGATTTTAAGGTGGATATTGAGCGCAGACAACAGGTATAGAAAAAATAATTTGCCGATTGGGGCGTTTTTCTGATATAGTCAACACAATCGAAAGGTGACAAACCATTTTTTATTAGGAGGAACTCAATGCGTAAATTCAGTGCCATAAGCATAGCGTTATTGCTTGTCATTTTTGCCGGAATTTCTTGCGGGAAAAAAGCGGAAGCACCAAAAGCGGGATCCGCTTCGCCCGATGACTTACTCAAGCTTCTACCCGTAAATGCTAAGGGCGTGTTTTTCATGAATATCAATCAAGCCATGTCCATTGAAGCTGTCGATAAGGCGATCACGACCAGCAAAGATTATAAGAAATTCCAAGAATTCGTGGAGACGACACAGCTGGATCCCCGGAAGGACGTCTATTTCGCGGTCTTGGCCATGACCGGAGATTTGGGGAAGAAGGAAGAAAAGGGAGTCGCCATCATCAACCTGAAATACGACCAGGATAAAATCCTCACGCTCATCAAGCAGAAAATGAAAGAGGAAGCAGACGTGCAAGAAGATGTAGAAGAAAAGGAAGCGGCCGAACTCATCGAAGAGCAGTACAATGGAAAGACAATATACCAAATCGATGAAGATGATCAAAAAGTCGCCTTTTCATTTCTGGATGCATCCAACATCATTTTGGGCAGCGATGCCGAGGTGAAGACGGTCATCGATATCCACCAGAAAAAAGCGGATAATATCTTTAAGAATGAGGCGCTTACAAAGCTGCTCGCTCAGACCAGCAAAGAATCCATGTTCTGGGGTGCGATAATCATCCCCTCGGAGGCTGTAAGCGAAGCCACATCGGGGAATCCCATGTTGAGCAACCTCGAAGGCCTCAAAGCAGCGACCATTGCATTCGACTACAAAAACAGCAGCATCATCGCCGAAATAAAACTCCTGAGCGGAGACGCCGAAAAAAACCAGCAGATCGCCAAAATGCTGGACGGCCTCAAAGCCATGGGCGGCATGCTGGCTGCTGAAAAACCTGAAATCGGAGAACTATTAGGAAAAATAGAAATATCTTCTTCGCCTGAATTCGTGAAACTCTTCGCGAATATACCTGAAGAGCTCCTCGCGAAGCTCAAGACCGCTGTTCCGACAGCGGCCGAGCCGGAAGAATAAGACCTGACAGATAAACCAAGCTCCGATACAAGGCTTCTTGGCCGAAAGGAGCTTTTTCCGTAAAGCCTGCACATGAGCCTTCCTAAATCCGAATTATTTATATTCGAGCTTAAAAAACAGGGACATGGTGGTCCGGTATTGTTAAATCGGTGATGTGTCCCTGATTTTTTTATGAAGCTGTAAAGGGCCTACCGCGAGCCGGCCCAACCTAACCCGGGCTGCAAGGAAACCGATGCAGTGAGATCGGCTCGCCTATGGCAACCTGGGTTATTCACGAGCCGAGGTCGCTGCAAAGGTGAGGCAGTGACCCACGAAGCTGTAGTTGATCTACTGCGAGTGGGTTGCAACGAAGGCTTTGTAGTGAGATCGGCTCGCCCGTAGGGTGAAAAATGGCGGCAATAAAATTGGAAGCTCTTTAGATTGGAAATGCCGCTATTTTTTATGAATAACCCAGGTTAGTCTTCGAAAATGTACTCTTTCCAATGAAACACCAAACAAGCCAATCCCAAAAAGGCGGCAGTTATCAGGAAGAGCATAAATATCGCCAAGCCGGGAGGCGTCGGCTCCAAACGGAACAAGAGAAAGGCAAATCCCTCAGCCGGAGGTACGGGAAGGAGGGATTTCAGATAGTGGACGATGGCAAAACGCTGGGTTGATCCAGGGAAATACTGGATGACACTCTCCCAGCCGAAGCTGAAGAGGAGCCCGAACATTATGGACCTTTTCAAGAATGTCCCGATGAACGTGAAAAAAGCCGTGTAGCAGATCAACCCCAAAATCAACACCGCCAGATTTTTCAAAAGAGTTACGTACAGAGAAAAATGGAGCAGGTCATCCACAATGAGGATGAGAAAGGAGAACACAACTCCGACGACGACCATAAGGATGGTCAAAGCGACATAGGCGGCGTACTTCCCTACTATGATGGCCGATTTCGGGACAGGCCGGGTCGTCAGATATGTTAAGGTCTTCCCCTCCATCTCCTCGGAACAAACAGAGGTTCCGAAAAAGAGAGCCAGAATGAGTATGAGGAACTGCAGATAGAAGCCTATGATCAGATTGGAAAAGATGAAGATACCCTCAAAACGGCTATTGCCGGAAAAAATCTGCGAAAACTTGATGATCAGAGCCATGACAACAGGAAGGAAGCTGATCAGGTAGAACACTTTCGTTTTCTTGGCTCTTTTTCCCAGCGAAAAGAAAAAAACGAAGATGTCTTTCACAGAGGTCATGAAAAACTTCACCTTGCTCGTCTCTCTTTCAGCCATTTCACTGCCCTATCAAATAATCGAACACAGCCTGAAGGTTGTCATCCGGAGATGTGATTTCTTGAACCTCGATTTTTTCGGCGACGAACAGGTCCGGCAGAAGGCCGAAGAACTTATCCCTGTTGTTCGTCTCCACCAGGAGCGTGTCATCCCCGGAGGATAAATGGACTTTCGACACAAAATCTTCCTTAATGAAATGAGCTGCCAAGATCCTGGGGCGGTTGCATTTGATGGATATGATATGAGGATGTGTCTCGATCAAGTCCCGAATGTAATGGATATCGCCCTGGGCAAAGATTTTTCCCTGATGAATGAGGATGATTTTTTTGGTCATGGATTCTATCTCGGGAAGAACATGGCTGGAGACAATAATGGTCTTGCCTTCCTCTTTGTAGGATTTGATGAGTTTGATAATCTTTCTTCGGCTCAGCGGATCGAGCCCGTTCAAGGGCTCATCGAGAATCATGATCTCCGGCTCGTGGGCGATGGCTTGGGCAACCTTCAATCTCTGCCTCATTCCCCGGCTGTAGGATTTGATGACCCGGTCTTTGTCCTGAGTCAATTCCACGATATCCAGCACTTTTTCGGCTCTTGTTTCGATCTCCGATGCGGACAGGTGATAAAGCCTGAGGAGTCCTGTGATGAACTGCCAACCCGTCAACTCCTCGTAGAAAGAATCCTGTTCCGGACAAAAGCCGATTTTTCGGAAGAGCGAATGATTGTTTCTTACCCTCTTTCCGTTGATAGCGACGGCACCGATGTTGGGTTTGATCTGCCCGGTGACAAGTTTCAAAAAAGTCGATTTCCCCGCTCCGTTGGGGCCCAGAATCCCGGTGATACCGGATTCGATCTGGAGCGTTACATCGCTCAAACCGAGGACATTGCCGTACCAGCGGGAGAGGTTCCGGACTTCGATAACAGGATTCATTTGACGATATCCACTCCTTTGATTTTTCCTTTCAGGACAAATCCGCTCAGGACACAGAACCCGGTAATGACCAGCAGCGAAAACACCCAAGGAATATCATGGGGTGTTTTTTGACCGAACAGAACGGCTCCCACTTGTTGGATATTGGCTCTTATGGACAGGAGAGCAAAGTAATCGATCCGGAATATGTCCTGGAAGATCCCAAATAGAATTTCCGTAAAAAAGTACAGACCGAAAATCAGGATAGCCACGTACCTCCGGTTTTTGTTCACGGACGAGAGAAAGAGCCCGTAAAACGAAAAAAACACCGTCAGCAGAAGCGAATATCCAATCACGGACAGAGGAAGCCACGGATACTTGGCAATAAACTCAAAATTCCCGGCAAAGATGAGTTTCATGATGATGAACACGAGCCCGGGGATTAGAGTCAAGATGAAAATGAAAAACACGATAACGGTTGCTTTTCCCAGAAAATAATCTTTTTTCGTGACCGGCCTCGCAAAATAAAGCTGCAGGGAGTTGTATTTCAGGTCGTCCGAGATGAGCCCGGCCCCACAAAACACCAGCACCATGACAATCATAAAAAGCATAAACTCGTTGGTGAAAAAGGCTTTGAAGTAGACAGGATTGATGTTCAAGAACTGTGTGTCCCCCTGGATCATGAACTGGAATTCCTCCAATCTCTCCGAAATGTAGATTCCGGCGAGAAAGACGAGAGCCGGTGCGAGAGCCAGAGTGAACAAAAGCTTGAAAAATTTCCGGCGAAACGTCAGCTTGATGCCGTAGCGCGTGATGGGCCACCAGGGGAATTTCTTCTCTTGGAACTCTCCGTCCCAATGTGCGTACCCTTTTTCCTTTATCGGCATCAATCGACTCCCACCACTTTGGCAAACAAATCCTCGAGAGATGTTTCGCTCTTGACAAAATGCCTGATTTGATCGTGTGTGTCCGCCGCCAGTTTGAAGATCTCCTGTGGATCCTTTCCCGGAGGCATGTAGACTTTCAGCAATCCGTCCTCGGTTTTTTCGACCTTGCACTCCATTCCTTCAAGGCCTCTAACGAATCCATCGGTTTCTCCCTTGATTTTAAGCTCATAGAGGCTGAATTTGACCTGCTTTAAACCTTTCAAATCGCCCTGAGCTGCCACTTTCCCTTTATTGAGGATCAGAACATAGGAGCAGACGGATTCGATATCCGGTAGGATATGCGACGAGATGAGAACCTGAATGTCTTTTTTTGACGACACATCCAGGATAAGCTCAAGAATCTCCTGCCTTCCCTGGGGATCAAGACCGCTCGTAGGTTCATCGAGAAAAATGAGCTTGGGATCGTGCACCAGCGCTTGAGCCAACTTGAGCCTCTGTTTCATTCCGCTGGAATAGGTCTCTAAATTTCTGTAACGGCTCTCCTCCAGGCCGACATAGAAAAGGACCTCATGGGCTCTTTTCATGGCTTCCTGCCGGGGCATGCCCGACAACTCTCCGAGGTAGGATGTAAACGAGACGGCATCGATTCCGGAGATGAGGCAGTCATCCTCCGGCATGTATCCTACATAGCGCCGGATCAATCTCTGCTGGCTTTTGATGTCATAGCCGAGAACCCGTCCCTCTCCCCTATCCGGCTTGAGGAATCCGAGCAAGATCCGCAGCAGAGTGCTTTTCCCCGCACCATTCGGCCCCAAAAGACCGATAGCTCCTTTAGGCAGGGAAACATCCACTCCGTCTATTGCCTGTATCTTGCCGTAACTGAAATAAAGTCCCTTGACTTCAATGCTCATGGTTTCTAGCTATTCACGATTTTATTCAATTCCATCAATAAAAGATACGATGTTTTCATGAAAAAGTTCCCTGAGAATCCGGGGCGGGTGTTCCCTGACCGTAAACCAGGGCCCCGTAGGCTTTTTCCACACGGTCCCAGTTATCTTCTCTATCCAGAGCCCAGTGTCTGCCCATGACAGTCACGACCTCTCCCGTTTGGAGCGAACGGCACATGCTTTCGACCTTATCTACATAAAGGGCTCCGCTCTCAGGCCTTTCTCCCCTTCGCCCGATCAATGCGTGGACAAAAACATCCGCATTTCCCAGTTCCTTGGCCATTCTGATCAAGGCAAACAGATGGTCGATGGTTCCGTGGGAACTGTAATGGGAAACGATACCCAAAAGGTGGAGGGCCCGGCCCGCTGCCTTTGCCTTTTCCATAGCCCATCGGAAGGAGGCGTTGTTGAAAAAACTTCCGTTTTCGATCGCCCTGTCAATCCGGACTCGATCCAGGAAAATGTGCCTGCCGGCTCCGATGTGGAGATGACCGGCCTCGGAGTTTCCCACGGTTCCAGACGGCATCCCGACTGCTTCTCCTGAAGCCTTCAGAACCGTATGGGGATACTGGGCCCATATCTTGTCGAAGTTCGGTGTGGAGGCCTCTGCAATCAAGTTCCCGAATTTATCTTCATTCATCCCCCAACCATCAAGGATAAGGAGAAGGATTCTTCGATTCATCGTATACCGCCCGTACCCTGGAGGAAGAAGGGACTTTCCCGTCATCTCTTCAGGCAGAGGAAGCCCCAGCAAATGAAGGAGCGTGGGTGCCACATCGCCCAGCTCACCATTATCCTGCAAATCTGCGAAACCGGCGGTTTCAGATCCTGCAAAATCGGCAATAACGAAGGGAACGGGATTCTTAGTATGACCGGTGTTGATCGTTCCGTCGGGGTACTGCCATTCCTCCGCAGTTCCGTGATCGGCTGTGACGACAAGCGTAATTCCTGCCTCGCAGCAAGTTTCATAAATATTCCCGAGTTCCTTGTCGACAGACTCAACCGCCTCGAGCACGGCCTTACGGTTTTCGATATGTCCCAAAACATCCACATTAGCTAAATTGCCGATGATGACAGGCACGGATGGATTCCGGACCTCCTCACAAATGGCTCGGGCCACTCTCCTGCTGCTCATTTCAGGCACAGAGGCATAAGAAGATAGGCCATCGGGTGAGGGCACGATAATCCTTTTCTCCCCTGGAAACGGCTGTTCGTTTTTTCCGTTCATGAAGTAGCCCACATGAATGGCCTTTTCCGACTCGGCCACTTTGACGAGAGACAATCCTTGCTTGGTTATCACTTCGGTCAATGTGTTCTTGATCTTTCCCTCGGGAGGAAACGCGACCTTGACTTTGAGATTGGATTGATACTCTATCATGGTCACAAAATTCAGATTGAGATTTCTCTCGACAGGGAATCGGGAAAAATCCGGTTCTGTGAGGCTTTGCGTGATTTCCACCTCCCTCTCCCCACGGATGTCATAAAAAATGACGGAATCGCCTTCCGAAATCCTGCCGGCTGCTTCACCGGAGGTACCGACCCTCACGATGGGCTCCAAAGCTTCATCCTCCTGACCCAGCCTGTAAGCATCACGCATAGCTTTGACCAAAGCCGAATTCATGTTCATCCGCTCATCCTCTGTCATTCGATTTCCTCATTGAAGGAATTACTATAGAAGTGAACGTCATGGATGTCAACATTCTGATCAAGCCGAAAGCCGAGATGGAAGAAGGGATAAATGGTCTACTTCAAATTGACGATGGGTGATGTCTAATATAAAATTATCTGCCACAATGTCCAAATTCAAACATTCTGCACTCAAAAGAAAGAGAGGACTTCCATGTTCAAGCATATTGCCCTGTGTCTGCTAATTTGCGCGACCGTTCCCCTGTTGGCTGCCGGCCCGGCTCCCGGACGGGATTTTACAGAAGGGAAAAAGGCATATCCTGGCTTTTTCGATTTCTACTGGGATGAAGGGGCTGGAAAGATTTGGCTGGAAATCGACCGGTTCGATGAGGAGTTTCTATATGTTCATTCCCTTCCGGCCGGTCTTGGTTCCAATGATATCGGTCTCGACCGCAACCAGCTGGGAGGCACCAAGATCGTCGAATTTCGTCGGGTGGGCCCCAAGGTACTGCTAGTGCAGCCCAACTACGGTTTCCGGGCTCTTAGCGCTAATCCGGCCGAGCGCCGGGCGGTAGAGGATGCTTTCGCGGTTTCTGTAATATGGGGCTTTCAGGTGGCGGGGGAGGCGAACGGCCGGGTGCTGGTCGATGCCACTGACTTTCTGATGCGGGATGCGCACGGCGTCATTCAGCGCCTGAAAAGATCGCGAGAGGGCAATTATCGCGTGGACGAAAGCCGGTCCGCCGTTTATCTTCCCAACACACGGAATTTTCCAAAAAATACCGAGTTCGAGGCTCTGCTCACTTTCACCGGGGAGGCCAC
>JAFGNQ010000245.1 GCA_016926925.1 Candidatus Aminicenantota bacterium | reverse complement strand
CCCTTACTCAGCATTTCAAGAGCGATCGGAGCTACCTTTTCCTTTTGAAAAATCACAAGTTGATCGATTTTCCCGGCAAAGACAACCTCGCTCACTCCATTCCCTTTTAAAAAGGCGAGGAAGTCGAATATGGCATCCAAACCGAACATTCCGAAAACATCGGCTTTCTCTTCGAGAGAAGGATTTGCGTGCCCTTTTATGGCCGCAACTACACAGGCAAAACCCTTTTTTCGGGCTTCGTCACAGATGATGGAAGGGAAACCTCCCTCCCCGCAAATTATTCCGAGCCGCTTCCCCATTTCTCCATGGCCTTTTTGACAAATCCTCGTTTCGATGATGCGATGAAGGAGATGAGTTCATCCCGGTCCTTTCCGGGAGGATATTTCTTCTTCAATTCGGAAAGGGCTTGGCTGGTATTCAAATCAGAGTAAAGAAGGATTTTCAGCATTCCTTTGACTTCTTTAATCCTCTCCTTCGAGAAGCCCCGGCGGCGAAGTCCGACTGAATTCATCCCGTACAGAAGAGTCGGCCGGTCTCCCGCAACCCTGCAATAAGGCAGAACATCCTGTGTGCATACCGAATAGCCGCCGATGAACGCGTGTATTCCAACGCTGCAGAACTGATGGATGCCAGAAAATGGGCCGATATAGGTACAATCACCGATGACGACATGTCCCGCTAAACTTGCAGCATTGCAAAAAACGGTGTCATTCCCCACTCGGCAATCATGAGCCACATGAACATAAGCCATGAAGTAGTTGTCATTCCCGACGAGGGTTTTCCCCCCTCCCTTTTCCGTTCCTCTGTGGAGGGTGACGAATTCACGAAAGATATTTCTGTCTCCGATGGTGAGGGATGTTTTTTCCTCCTTGTACCCAACATCCTGCGGTTGCGTCCCAATCATCGAGTAAGGGAAAAAATGACAGTTTGAACCTATTTCCGCAGGTCCTTCTACATAGGCATGAGCATCAAACCGGGTATCTTTTCCGACGGTAACGCCTTCTCCGATAATGGAAAAAGGCCCTACATAGACACCGCTGTTCAAGTGCGCGTGGGGATGGACGATGGCCGATGGATGAATGAAGGTCTCATCCTTTCTCATACATATCCTCGAGATTCATCAACGAGGCCATGACTTCACCTTCGACGACGACTTCCCCATCGACAAAAGCTGTGCCCCTGATGTGACACACTCTGCTTTTGAGCCGCAGCATCTTGACTTCCAGTCGCAATTGATCTCCGGGAACAACAGGTTTGCGGAATTTGGCGTCATTGATTTTGGTCAGCAACACGATCTTTTTTTCAGGCTCATCAATGGACATGTAGAGAAGGATCCCCCCTGCTTGAGCCAGGGCTTCGACCACGAGAACACCCGGCATTACCTTGAGAGCGGGAAAATGCCCTTGAAAAAAGGCTTCGTTGTAGGTGACGTTTTTGATAGCAACAAGGGATTCCCGTTCTTTCAGCTCCAGAACACGGTCGATCAACAGAAAGGGATACCGATGGGGAAGCATCCCCATTATTTTTTCTATGTTGAGAACGCCTTGTTTATTTTGCGGCTTTTGAGGCATCATACCGTGTGATGATTTCTTGAGTCAAATCGACTGCCGGATTGAAGTAGATCGCCCCACTCCGCGCAAGGTCGAAAATGAGATCCATTCCCTTATCTTGCCCTACCGTTTCGATAATGGGGAGAAGTTCATTCTGCACCCTCTGGAAAAGGCGACCCGTGAACTCCTGCATTTCTCTCAAAGAATCCTCCGCGAATCTTTTTCTTTCCGTCCGTTTCTTTTCCAAGTCGGAACTCATGCTCATCAGAGCTTCCTGAGTGAGGGTCAACCTCTGCGTGTTGATTCGTGTTTCAAGATTCCGGATTTCTTCGTCGAGCTTGGCCAGTGCGTCTTGATTCTTCTTGTCCCGATCCTGAATTTGAGCCATAACTCTCTTGCCTTCTGCGGATTTTTCCAGTACTTCCTGTGAATTGACCACTCCGATTTTGTTCTGCGCCAGAACGAAACCCGAAGTTACCAGCATGACCGCTAGAAACAAAATGAAGCTGCTTATTCTTGCGCCTCTCCTTCTCATCTTACGCCTCCTATTTATGATTCGAGTGAGACTCCAATTTAAAATGTGGTACCGATCGCAAAACGGAAATTGAAATGGCTTTTGTTTTGCGGTGTAAAACGGTTATTATAAGCGAAAATCAGCCGAAAAGGAACCCTGAGCGCAGGGACGAAAATCCTGGCTTCCAGACCTGCGGAAGTGAATAAGTTCTTGAAGCTTATCGCTTCGCCTTCGGCATAAGCATTTCCCGCGTCATAGAACACAATAGCATACAGAGGCCCTCCTACGGGCATGATGTACTCAAAATTCAAGACAAGGGATTTAGAGCCTCCGAAAAGCCTCCCTTCCGGAGTCCTGGGGCCGATGGAATAGATATCGTATCCCCTTATGGATCGCTCTCCGCCGAGATAGAACTTCTCCCAAAATGGGAGGGCATTATCGTTCATGGCATGAATGAACTGGTATTCCAGATGCATCCCGATCGATTGGTTCTTGAATGTGGGGATGTACCGGGCCAATTCGATCCGCGGTTTGATGATGTCGATATCTCCTCCTAAAAAACCGCCCGAGAATTTGACTCCTATGAGGTACAGAGAGCCCCGCGAAGGAGTCAAGGGGCTGTCTACGGTATTGCGGTAAATAGAAGGATAGAGATAGCTCATCTTCCAATTCCCAAGACCGTACGCACCATAATAGGAATAATAGGAAGAATAGTAGTTTGGATAATAGGGATAATACTCGTCGTCTTCGCTGGGCTCTTCGATATTGATAAACTGATATCCGTATGTGATGCTGGTGCGCACATAGCCTTTAACCCGGGCACCGAAGACCAGATCAATCCCTCTTTCTTTCCTGTTATAGAGATAAGGATAGACCATATACCGGTCGTAGATATTGAAACCCAAGGACATAGGTCTATCGAAGATGTAGGGCTCGGTGAATCCGAAACTGTAATTTCTTATCCGCTTCCCATACTGGAACATAAGATCCAGCTTCTCACCCGCCCCGAGGAAATTCACGGTTCCATAGCTTATTGCGACGAATGTCCCCTGGTAGCCGCTGTATCCCGCGGTGAACTGGATGTTGTTCCTTTGGAGCTCTGTAACCTTGAGGCTGACATTGATTTGAGTGGGATCCTGGGGGTTGGGCTGGATATCCGGCTCCCCTTCCATTTCGACCAAGCCCAGCTGATTCATCCGCAGGAGGCTGTCTTTAAAAAGAGCGAAGCTGAATCGATCTCCTTCCCGAAGGAGCAGTTCCCTGCGGATGACCTTGTCCTTAGTGTACGTATTGCCACTGATGTTGAGACGATGCAGGTAGGCCACCTCTCCTTCGTATACGTTGTAGGTTACATTCACTTTTTTTCTCTTGGGATCAAGACTCTCGACCGGCCGGATCTGAGCATAGAGGTGACCGAAATTTTGGTAGAGCTCGCCGATTTCCTTAACGGCATCCTCCCTGACCTTCGTGCTGTAGATATCGCCCTCTTCGTATTTTATGAGAGTGCGCAGATAGTCGGAATTGAAAACCTTGTTGCCGTCGATCTTGATATCGCCCACAAAGTAGCGGTATCCCGCATTGACGGGGATGACAATCCGTTTCATGGTTTGCTTTTTAAAAAGAACGGTGTGTTTTTCAAATTCCTCGATCCGCGGCTCACCGATAACCGCCTCCATGTATCCATGTTCCTGATAGATCCGTTTCAAATTGTCCAGGTTTTCGGTCAGCTTGTTTTGCTTGAATGTATCCTTTCCGGTTATCCAGGATATGACTCCATGTTCTTTGTTATCCTTAAAGGCTCCTCTGAGGGTGCTCTCAAGCAACTTCGGGCTTCCCTCGAACGAAAGATCTCCGACCCTGAGTTTAGGGCCTTCATCGATCTTGAACACGACATTGAGTTCGTTCTTCCCTTGGGGTTTGACTTCGGTTTCCACCTTGCCCGAGGTAAGGCCTTTTTCCAACATCAAGTCTTCGATGGTGCTCTTGATTTTCTGGGTTTTGTAAGGGCTGTAATAGGAATAGGGAAGAAGATACTCGTTCTTTTCTTTGAGCTTGTTGACAATGTCGTCTTCTTTGACCTTTTTTCCCGTGTTATACACGATATCCTTTATAACAGGGTTCTCTTCGACGATGATTTTGACAATCCTGCCCTGAGAGCCGAAACTTTCCTCGATTTTGATGTTGGCAAAGAATCCGGTCGACCACAACACGCGAAAATCTCTCTGCAACAAGTCTTTGCTGTAATAATCCCCTTCTCTCGATGAGAGATAATAAAGGATGGTTTCTTTGGTTACCCTCTCGTTCCCTTCGATGTCGATCTTCTCAACAATCTCTTGACCTAAAAGAAAAAGGGGCAAACAAATGAAAATAAACACGAAAGCCAACTTTCTCATGGTTCCTTCCTTATACCATATTAGCCGTTAAAAATAAAGATGCGAGAAACGCGAAATGCAGAGATTCTGACCTCTATTTTCCTTAGCGGCCGGAGGCGCTGTCTTCTCTTAACGCATCATACGTATCGCGTTTCTATAACCTCAGATGGCTGGCAAACGTTTCAAATCGCCGTTTTCCATGAGATACGTTTTGTGACAAAAACGGGCGACTTTTTCGTTATGCGTGACGATAATCGAAGACAGCTTTCTTTTCTGATGGAGTTGTTGAATGAGATTCAGGATCATCTCCCCGGTCTTCCAGTCCAGGTTCCCCGTAGGCTCATCCGCAAGGAGCAGTCTGGGTTCATTCACAAGAGACCGCGCGATGGCAATGCGTTGCTGTTCGCCGCCGGAGAGCTTGGCCGGTCTTAACGCGACTTTGTCCTCAAGGGATACTTCCCGGAGTATATTGAGAGCCCTCGTCTGAGCTTCTTTCCTGTCCACTCCCCTTATCAATAGGGGAATACTCACATTTTCCACTGCGGTGAATTCGGGAAGCAAATGATAAAATTGAAAGATGAAACCGATTTTTTTATTCCTGATTTCAGCTTTTGCTTCATCGCTCTTGGCGAAGACATCCTCGCCATCCAGAAGGATTCTTCCTCCACTCGGCCTGTCCAGAAGACCGAACAAGTTGAGCAGAGTCGTCTTGCCCACTCCGGAAACTCCCATGATAGCCACAAGTTCACCTTCCGCAAGGCGGAAATTCAACTTGTCAAAGACATGGAGCGTTCCTTTCGGAAGAGGGTATTCCTTTCTGATATTTTCAGCAACGAGTATGTTAGAATTATTCATAGGCATCATTCGTACTTCAAGGCATCGACCGGATCCACTCTCGAAGCTCTATGCGCCGGAAAAAGCGTCGAAAGAAAACTGATCAAGAGAGTCACTCCGATAATCATCAACAGATCCAAGGGCTGAATCCGGAACGGAACGAAAGGAATCTGGTAGATATCCTGAGGCACTTTGATCAGTTCGAATGTATTGGCCAGCCAGCACCAAATCAGACCTAAAACAGTCCCCATAGCGGTCCCGATAATGCCGATCATGGCTCCTTGCATGAAGAAGATTTTCCGAATGTGTCGAGCTGTGGCACCCATAGCTATAAGAATCCCGATATCTCTGGTTTTTTCCATAACCATCAGAATGAGCGTAGCGATGATGTTGAGCGCGGCCACGAAGACAATGAGCGTGATGGTGAAAAACATCAACTGTTTCTCCAGCTTAAGGGCAGAGAAGAGAGACCTGTTGAGCTCCATCCACGTTATGGCATATGTATCGGGAGGCAAAAAATCTTTGATCTTCTCCGCAACTGCAGGAGCTTGAAAAATATTTTCGATCCGGATATGAATAACGTTGATTCTATCACCGAGGTTGAACATCCGCTGTGCCGTCTCAAGGGATACCAATGCGGCTCCGGAATCAAATTCGTAGAGACCTGTCTTAAAGAGTCCGGTAACTTCGAATTTTTTCCTTTTTGGCATCGCTCCCAAGGGAGACAAACGGGTAGCCGTGGTGAGAACATCGATCCCTCCTCCGACCGTAGCTCCCAGGCTGAAGGCCAGGTCCCGGCCAAGGAGAATCCCATCCCTCTTGGCACCGGGAGTAGGAATTTGACCCATCTCCAAACTCTGGAGCCATGAAGATGATTTTTTCTCCGTATCGAAATCAATCCCACGAAATATAGCCCCTTCACTGTTGATCGGACCGATTAAGAATGCTCTTTCGAGTATAACGGGAGAGGCATTGACCACACCGCCTACCTTGCTTATCTGATCGATCAATCCCTCGTAACCTGCTATCCCTCCTTCGGAATAATTCTTGATCATGATATGCGATGTCGAGCCGAGGATTTTTTCCTGGACATCGTTCTGAAAACCCGTAATAAGGGCGATGGCAATTATGAGCGCCATAACTCCGATGGTGACTCCCAAGGCTGAGATAAAGGTGATGACGGATATAAAAGCCTGTTTTCTCCTGGCTGTCAAGTACCGCCTGGCAACGAAAACCTCAAAATTCATGATGTTTCTCAACCCCGTCATTATTATTTTGGCCGCAGAAGCGGAAAAAGAATGACATCCCGGATGGATCTCCTGTTGGCAAATATCATGACGAGCCTGTCGATGCCTATCCCCTCGCCTCCGGTGGGCGGAAGCCCATACTCCAAGGCCTCGACATAATCGGTGTCGATCATGTGGGATTCCTCATCACCCTTTGCCCGTTCTCCCGCCTGGTGTTCGAACCGTGCTCTCTGCTCATCGGGATCGGTCAGCTCGCTGAAGGCATTCGCCATTTCCATACCGGCAATCATGAGCTCGAACCTCTCCGCTTCCTCCGGATTCTCCCTCGAGGCCTTTGCCAAGGGAGAAATTTCCCTGGGTGGATTTGTCACGAATGTGGGTTGAATAAGGTTGGCCTTCACATACTTGTCAAATATGATATCCAGAGCTTTGCCAAAGGTAAGCGCCGCCTTATCGGGAGCTATGGTCTTGGCCATTTCTATGATGCTCTGTTTGTTATCGAACCGACTTGGGGCAAGGCCGCTGTACTGAGACAAGGCCTCCATAAATTTGATTTTTTTCCATGGCCTTTTCAAGGAAATGGTGTGCTCCCCGAAGGGGAGTTCTTCACTCTTCAAAAGCGCAATCGCCAATGAATGGATGAGTTCTTCGGTCAATTCCATCATATCGTAGAAATCGCTGTAGGCTTCATAAAATTCGAGCATGGTGAATTCGGGATTATGCTCCGAAGATATCCCTTCATTCCGGAAGTTTCGGTTGATTTCATAGACTTTTTCGAAGCCGCCAACGGTCAGTCTTTTCAGAAACAGTTCCGGTGCAATCCTCAAGTAAAGTTCGAGCCCCAAGGCATTATGGAACGTTTTGAAAGGCTTGGCCAACGCCCCCCCCGGAATGGAATGCATCATCGGTGTCTCCACTTCGATGTAGCCTCTTTCATCAAAAAAATGTCGTATTTTAGCGATCATGGCACTCCGCAGACGGAAGACCTCTCGTTGTTCAGGATTCATAATCAGGTCCAGGAATCTCTTTCTGTGGCGGAGTTCGACGTCCTGAAGGCCGTGCCATTTCTCCGGAAGAGGGTGAAAGCACTTGGCCAGAAAAGTGTAAGTATCGCAAAGGACGGTCAACTCGCCCGTCCTTGTCTTGAACAGCACCCCTTCGACTGAAATGACATCTCCAATATCCAGGAGGTTGAAACGGTCAAACATTGCTTTGCCTACACGATCTTCACGTATATAAACTTGTAGTTTGCTCCGGCTGTCGGCAATATGAAAAAAACAGGCACGCCCCATTTTCCGGATCGACATTATTCTCCCGGGAACGACAACTTTCTCACCCTTTTCTTCAAGCTCTTCAGCGGATATCCCGGAATAGACTGAGACAATATCATAAACAAGATGCGTGATTTTGGTCTTATGAGGGAACAGGTCGACTCCCTCCCGCGATAGCTTATTCATCTTTTCCCGTCTTACCGATTCTTGTTCGGTTAAATCAGATTGGAGTTGTTCTTTCTCTAGACTCCCGTTTGCCTTTTCCTTTTTTTTAGCCATTGGGATCTTCCTTCAACTTTTCCTTAATCTTGTCCTGTTGCCTGAGCAATGCATCCAAAATACCGTTTACGAATGGGGCTGCTTGTTCGCTGCTGAATTTTTTAGCTATTTCGAGGGATTCGTCAATCACGATAGCCGGAGCCAGATCTTCTCCGTAGAAAAGCTCGAAAACCGCCATGCGAAGTATGTTCCGGTCAACGATGGGCATTCGGGAGAGGCGCCAATGTTCGGAGGCGGATTGGATGATTCTATCCAGAGCGTCCTGGTTGGAGATAATACCCATCACGAGCCAGCGGCAGTATTCCTTGACCTCTCCCTGGGCTTTTTTACCTTTCCAGAACTGATCTAAGATATTCTCAGGCCCAGAATCATCAAATTCGATCTGAAAAAGAATCTGCAGAGTGCTTTCGCGCGATTTCCTTCTGTTTCCCATTCATAATCCATGCGTCTATCCGAGGCTGGATTCCTTAATGAGACTCAGTGTCTCGATCAAAGAGAAAGCGGCATCATAGCCTTTGTTGCCTGCCTTCGTTCCAGCTCTTTCTATCCCCTGTTCGATTGTATCCACGGTCAAAACTCCGAAAGAGACAGGCAAACCGTCTTCCATAGCAATTTGCGCCAATCCTTTAGTAACTTCGGCGCTCAAAAAGTCGAAATGTGGAGTATCTCCTCTGATAAGGGCACCCAGACATATGATCCCGTCCACTTTTTTCGACAAGGCTATTTTTTTGGCAACCATGGGTATTTCGAAGGCCCCAGGTACTTTATAGACAGAAATATCACTTTCCGCTGCTCCCAACTTATAGAGTGCGTCCAAAGCCCCTTCAAGCAATCTTTCGGATATGAACTGGTTGTACCTGCTCAAAACAATGCCGACTTTGAAACCCTCAGCCTGCAGTTTTCCTTGGTAGGTTTTCATTTGGCTCTCCTTACTTTCCTTGAAAATCCGCCTTCCGTTTCTCGAGAAAGGCTTTTGTCCCCTCTTTGCTATCCATTGTATCGGAAGACTTCCCGAACATGTCCGCTTCAAGCAGAAGCCCCTCGCCCAACACCTTGTCCAATCCATTGTTAACGGCGTAGATAGCATATTCAAGGGCAAGAGGGGCGTTAGCGATCATTTCCTTAGCAAGAGATTCACAGGCAGCTGTCAATTCCTCATGGGGGACGACACTATTGACAAGCCCTATACGATAAGCTTCCCGGGCATCGATCGTCTTTCCCGTAAGGATCAATTCCATGGCAACACCCTTGCCGGTGAGCCTGGAAAGCCTCTGCGTTCCCCCAAATCCGGGGATCAAACCCAACTTCACTTCAGGCTGACCCATTTTTGCCCTCTCCGACGCTATCCGGACATGGCACGCTAATGCCATTTCCGTGCCTCCGCCAAGGGCAAAGCCGTTAATTGCAGCAATCACAGGCTTCCTTAAATTTTCGATCAACTTCGTCAGCTCTTGCCCTTCCAGAGCATAGTCCTTCGCTCCGTTAAAATCGAGCCGGGAGAGCTCTCCGATATCGGCTCCGGCAATGAAAGCCTTATCCCCGGATCCGGTCAGGATGACCACGAGGACCTCAGGGCTTTCTTGTAAGGACAAGAAGGCCTCATAGAGTTCTTTGATGGTTTCGGCATTCAGAGCGTTCAATTTATCGGGGCGGTTGATAACGATCCAGCCGATTCCGCTTTCTTTTTTGATTAAAAGATTTTTATACGCCACAAGACCTCCTATTATTGGAACAATTCATGAAATTCTTTTCTCAAAAATACGGTATTTCTTATAGACTTCCCCACCGATGGACATGACAAAGCGGTTTATGGCATCGTTATCTTCGAGCTGCCACGACGTCTCTGCCCATTCATAACCTTTGGCTTTAATATTTTTCTCGAACTCCGAATAGAGCAGATAACTGACTCCGGAATTTCTGTACTCTTTGAGAATTCCGAAAACAACGGCCCTAACGCCTTTTATACGCTTCTTGTAATAGAAAAACTTGAGGATTCCTAATGGGGTAATCCTTCCGTTCATCTTTATGAGGACTTCATTGTAATTCGGAAGAGCGAAAGCGAAACCGACAGGTTTCCCCGCATCTTCAGCCAGAATAACGATATCGGGATCGGCAAATATTTTGAGTTTTTTGGCCATATGGTCTATTTCTTTTTCAGTCCAGGGAACGAAGCCCCAGTTTTTCTCCCAGCCGTTATTGTAGATATACTTGATGCGCTCGGTTTCCTCTTCGATATTTTTCATGTTGATGGATCTGAGTGTAATCTGGGTGCTTTCTTTGACTTCCTCTACAATGAATTGAATTTTTTTCTTCACATCCTCATCTGCAGACATAAAAAAAGCATAGAGATCCTTTGCCTTTACCATGCCACACTGATCCATCAAGTCCAAGTAAAACTTAGGATTGTAAGGCATCATGATAACCGGAGGCGAATCGAATCCTTCTAAAAGAAAGGCACATTCATCGTTCATGGAAAGATTCATCGGCCCCCTAAGAATTTCCATTCCTCTGTCCTTGCCCCAGTGCGCCACCGTGTCCAGGAGGCACTGGGTCGTATCAGGATCATTGAAAGATTCATAGAGGCCGAAAAAGACCACTTTTTCTTCGTGCATCCGGTTATGGCTTTCGTCAATAATCGCCGCTATCCTTCCCACAATTTTACTCCCATCATACCCGCAGAACAGCTCCATTTCAGCATGTTCAAAGAACGGATTCTTTTTCTTGTCCAACTTCTCTTTAACATCCATGAATAGAGGCGGCACCCAATTCTGATCATCCTTATAAACGTCCCGGGGGAATTTGATAAATCCCATCAACTCTTTTTTATTCGTGACCTTTTCAATTCGAAAACCACTCACAATCGCTCCCTTCGGAATTCCAATCATTTTATCAGATAAGCTTTTCTTTTGCACGAACAAATTGCTGACAAGACGCCGCTTCATGGGCCGCTTCAAAGCCCGCATATCGAACAAGATATCGTAGCGAAACGGTAAAGGCGATGCAAAGACAAGGCTTGAGAGCGAAGTTTTTGCAGGCATACTCTATCAGTATGTCGAGAAAACTGAGCGAGCGTAACGCAGTCTTTGCAGATGGATTTGCCGTTGCAGTAGATATGCTTGTAAGAGATGCGGGCAAACCAATGCGGCAACCTCGACTCGTGAATGATTCAAGGGAATAAGCGGTCAAAGTTGTGTTCGGAAAATTTTTGTGTTAAAAATGAGGGATTAGTGAAAGTCTGTCGTAAAGGAGTAGAAAGGTGAATAAAGTAATGTCGTTCAAGGAATTGCCGCCCGATAAGTTGAAATGGAGGATCAGCCTGGATAAAATCCCCTACGAAACGAGCGATGAATGCGATGCCTGCGAAGGAATCATCGGCCAGGAGCGCGCAATCAAATCCATCCAGACAGGCCTTGATGTCAAAAGCTTGGGCTACAACATCTTTATAACGGGAATGGTGGGCACCGGACGAACGACCACGATCAAACAGCTGCTGGAGAAACTGGAAAAGGAGGAAAAAACACCTGACGACATCCTGTACGTTTATAATTTCAAGAAACCCGATGAACCGACATTGATAATTCTGCCGGCGGGAGTCGGCAAGCGCTTTTCAGGGGCAATGGACCAGCTCATCGACATGCTGAAAACCAATATTCCTGAACTTCTGAAGAGCAAATACTACACGGAAAAAAGGGACGGCATTATCGAAACTCAGCAGAAAAAACAAAAGGAGATTCTCAAAATCTTCGAGGACGAAGTCGCCAAGGAGGGATTCTCCGTCATCCAAGTCCAAATGGGTCTCTATATCAAGCCGGACCTCATCCCGGTTATCGAAGGCAAACCCACTCCCTTCAACGATTTGGAAATCTCGGCCAGAGAAGGGAAATTTCCCAAAGAGAAGCTGAAAGAACTGAAAGAAAAATACGAAAAATTGACCGAAAAGCTCGAGGGAATTTTCAAACAACTCAAGAAAAACGAAGAGGAAACGCACAAACTTTTGAGGCAATGGGACGACGAGTCGATAACCCCTATCATCAAAGGGGCCATCTCGGGGATCAGGTCGCATTTCCAGTTTCCCGAGCTCAAGGACTACCTGGATGATGTCGAATCCACTTTGGTCAAACAGATCAACCTTTTCAAAGGCACTCAAAAACAGGAAAAAGAAATGCCGGTGATTCAAGACCCCTTTTTGGAATACAAAGTCAACCTCCTCATCGACAATTCAGAGCTTAAAGGCGCTCCCGTAGTCATGGAAACCAACCCCAACTATGTCAATCTGTTCGGTTCCATCGAATCCTCTATGAACCGCTTCGGCATGCTGCAGACCGACTTCACGAAGATCAAAGCCGGCTCCCTGTTGAAAGCCAACGGCGGCTATATTGTTTTCAATGCCATGGATGCGCTCATCGAGCCCGGAGTGTGGGCAACCCTGAAAAGGACCTTGAGGAATCAGATGCTGGAGATTCAGAACTACATGGCCTTTTACATGGTCACGACGACGCGCCTCAAACCTCAACCGATAAATATCGATGTCAAAGTGGTCATGATCGGAGACAGCTATATCTATAACCTTCTTTACTACATGGACGCGGACTTCAAGAAGATCGTCAAGATAAAAGCCGAATTTGACTCGGAGATGAAAAAGGACAACAAGACCATACTGGAATATGTTGCCTTCATCAAAAAAATATCGGAGGAAGACAAGCTGAATCCCTTCTCTAAAGGAGCTATAGCAGCCGTTATCGAATACGGGACAAGGATCGCCGGCAGACAGAAGAAGCTCTCGACCCGCTTCCATATCATCGCCGACGTCATTCGCGAGGCCAGCTACTGGGCTAAAAAAGATAAGAAAGATCGAGTCGAGCGAAGTCATGTGGAAAAGGCCATCGAGGAAAGATTCGAGAGGGTCGGACTGATCGAGGACAAGATTCAGGAGATGATTGAAGAGGGAACCATTATGATCGATACCAAAGGCGGTGTCGTCGGTCAAGTCAACGGGCTGTCGGTATATCAAATGGGAGGATTTTCTTTCGGCAAACCGACACGCATCACGGCCAGCACGTCTGTAGGAAGGGCGGGTGTCATCAACATTGAGAGAGAGGCCGATATGAGCGGCCGGACCCACAACAAGGGTGTCCTCATTCTGGGGGGATTTCTCAGAGGGAAATATGCCCAGGACAAACCGTTTTCTCTTTCTGCCAGTCTGGCTTTTGAACAAGCCTATTCGGGGGTGGATGGAGACAGCGCTTCCTCCACCGAGGTATATGCCATCCTCTCAAGTCTGTCCAAGATTCCCCTCAAGCAGGAAATCGCTGTCACCGGGTCGCTGAACCAAAGGGGAGAAATCCAGCCTATTGGCGGCGTCAATGAGAAAATTGAAGGTTTCTTCGATGTCTGCAAGGCAAAAGGACTCACAGGAAATCAGGGAGTCATCATCCCCCATCAGAACGTCTCTAACTTGATGTTGAAAGACGATGTGATCGATGCGGTTAAAGAAGGCAAATTCCACATCTACCCGGTCAGGACGATCGACGAGGGCATTGAAATCCTCACCGGAATCAAAGCGGGGAAAAGGAAGAAAAACGGGGAATTCGAAGAAAATACGGTAAACAATAAGGTCGATCTCGAACTGCAGCGGCTCGCTAAAAGCTGGAAGACATTTGCTGCCTCCAGCGAGAAGAACAAGGAATCCAACTAGCTGGATCATTCAGAAAAAATAGCGGCACTTTCATTCGTAAGAGCTTCAAAACATACAACTGCCATTTTTTTGCCTTACAGGCGTCGACTCGAACGGACTGCGATTTACAATCACATCTCTTCCCTGGCAGCTCTACTTGGAAACGGAAATGCCT
>JAFGNQ010000244.1 GCA_016926925.1 Candidatus Aminicenantota bacterium | reverse complement strand
AGACTTCTTTTTGGGGGTAGATGATTTTTTTGGGTGCCTGCACTGTGTTGGGATAATTCAGCTCGATTTTCTCCGGGTTGTCAACGGCTTCGTAACTCCAGATATCATCTTTGAAGACAGGAGCATATATTTTGTAGGAATTTAGCTTCTTCACCCATTTGGGGAACGATTTTTTGATCAGTATTTTTTCCATCGTCTCACCTGATAAAGTCTTCGGGATCCTCGTCTTTGAAACTGGAGACTAAAGAAGGCTTATCGGGGTCGAATCCAACTTCATAGTCAAAGAGCTTTTTCGCCTCCTTTTCCAATTTCTTATTCAGAAACCGGATGGGGATGTCCAAAGGACAGACCCTTTCACATTCACCGCAATCGATGCAGCGGCCAGCGAGATGGATCGCACGCACGAGATGGTAAACAAAATTCTCCGAAGTCGCCGGCGATTTCTCGATCCATTTGATTTTCTGTGCTTTTTCCTCTGCCGTTGTATCGGGCTCCACGGCAAAGCTAATGGTATCGACAACACATTCATCACAGTAGCACATCGGACAGGCCGAGCGGCAGGCATAACACCGGATGCACCGGTCGAGCTGCTCCTTCCAAAAATGCCAGCGTTCCTTCACCGTGAGTTTTTCGATCCGGTCCACGGATTGGAAAGGGTTATCGACTTTTTTCTTAGTTTTTTCGCCCAAAAATACATCGTAAACCACAGGATAGTTGGCTCGGCATTCGAGACATCTTTCCGCGAGAAGTTCCTCTGCCGGTACTTTTATCCGGCCTTCGTCAGTGGTAACGACGAATTGATTGTTTTCGCCGAATTCCAGCTTTATTGCGCGTTTTCCTTTGAGCTTTCCGGCAAGCTTTTTTTCATCCACGACACCGGTTCCCTCGCAGGAAACCCCCAGAATGTACACATCATCTCGCGTGATGAATTTTTCCTGGAGCAGAACATTGATGGCGCGGCTGTCGCAGCCTTTGGAGACGAGTCCGACAGGCCGCACATCCGGTTCTTTAGCCCTTTTTTTCCGGCGCTTCTCATCGACGAGGAATTTGGTGAGGTTGTGGACGCATCCGGGATTCCATACCAGTTTTTCCGTATTGTCATTGTCTTTGAGGAAAGCCGGTATGGCTTTGTATCCGTCTGTCCCTTCTTCGTAGGCGATGAAGTATTTGACCTTGCCGCTTTTGAGGGCTTTCTTCACTTCGCTTTTGAGGTCTTCCAGTTTTACCATTATGGCTGTCTCCTCAACTTTGTTTGGGGTCCGAGCGGTTTGAGTGTCGCGACAAAATCTTTGATGATCTCCGTGTATTTTTTCCCTTCTGCCGCAGAAACCCAAGACATCTGGAATCGTCCCGGGTCGAGACCGACGAACCCGAGGAGCTCCTTGACCAGTGCGATCCTGCGGCGGGCATAAAAATTGCCTTTGATATAATGACAATCCCCCGGGTGACAACCCGATACGAGCACTCCGTCGGCTCCTTTCTTGAATGCTGAGAGAATGTAGAGCGGAGACACACTTCCGGAACACATCACCTGAATGGGGATGACATTTGAAGGATATTCCATTCGGGAGACCCCGGCGAGGTCGCTCCCTGCGGAGGAACACCATTTACAGAGGAAAGCGACAATCTTAGGTTCGAATTCTTCTGGCATCATCAGCCTCCAAGACTTGCTTCGATCATATCGTGGACTTGGGCCGGCGTGAGGTTCTTCACGGCAACAGCTGCTCTGAGACAGGTGGCTTGGCAAGTTCCGCAGCCTTCGCAGAGCACTTCGTTGACTTCGGCTTTGCCGTCCTTGAGTTTGATGGCTTCATAAGGACAGACGTCTACGCACATACCACAACCCGTGCAGAGCTTGATGTTGACCTTGGCCACGTTCGGCGAGTGAAACAACCGTTCTTGAGATAGAATCGATATGGCCTTAGCTGCTGCGCCGCTGGCTTGGGCGACGACTTCCGGGATGTCCTTAGGGGCTTGGGCCGCTCCGGCTAAGAACATGCCTGCTGTCACGCTTTCCACAGGCCTGAGTTTGGGATGGGCTTCTGCGAGAAAACCATCTTTGTCCATGGCGATCTTGAGTATCTTGGCCAAGGCGTCCGCGCCTGTGGACGGGCGCGTAGCCGTTGCCAGGACCACCATATCTGCGTCGATCTCTATATCTTTTCCGGCGAGTGTATCCACTCCCCATACTTTAATCTTTCCTTTTTCCTCGAATATTTTAGAAACTTTTCCCCTGATGTAGAAGACTCCGTCATCCTCGACCGACCGCTGTACGAATTCCTCGTAGCCCTTACCTCCGGACCTGATGTCGATGTAGAAAACATAGGCTTGACCGTCGTGGACATGATGTTTGTAGAGCATGGCGTGTTTTGCTGTGTACATACAGCATATTTTCGAGCAGTAAGCGCAGTGCAGTTCCGGATCCCGCGAGCCGGCACATTGAATAAAAACGACTTCTTTCGGTTCTTTGTGGTCTGAAGGCCTCAGGATTTTGCCCTGCGTGGGTCCTGATGCGGAGAGAAGCCTTTCGAACTGGAGACCGTCCAGAACGTCAGGGTATTTGCCGTATCCGTATTCGGCAAGGTTTTCTTTTTCGTAAAGATCATACCCGGTAGCGACGACGATGGTTCCCACTTCCTCCTCAATCATCTGGGGTTTCATATCGTAGTCGATTGCCTGCGGCTCACACACATCCGCACACTTTCCGCAGGCGATAGGGAGAAGACCCGGACAGGCACTGATGTCCAATGTGTAGGTAGCAGGAATGGCTTGGGGGAATGGGATGTAAATGGCCCGACGTCCGGTCAATCCGAGATTAAATTCGTCAGGCACTACGACCGGACAGACTTTTGTGCATTCGTCACAAAGTGTGCATTTATCGGGATCCACATACGTGGGCTTTTTTAATATCTTGACTTTGAAGTTACCGACATACCCTGAAACTTCCTGAACCTCGCTGTAATTCAGCAGCTTGATCTTGGGATGCTTGGATACCTCCACCATCTTCGGCGTCAGAATGCACTGGGAACAGTCGAGAGTGGGGAATGTTTCCGAGAGTTGGATCATATGGCCTCCTATGGAAGGAGATCTCTCGACGAGGACCACTTCATAGCCGCTGTTGGCGATATCGAGCGCTGCCTGGATGCCTGCGATGCCGCCTCCGATCACAAGGGCTCTCCGTGTGACCGGGATGCTTATCGGTTCCAGAGACTCATTTTGTTCGACACGTTCAACTGCGCTCTTGGCCATCTTGATGGCTTTTGCGGTCGCTTTTTCTTTATCCTTATGAACCCAGCTGCACTGTTCACGAATGTTGGCGATCTCACATTGAAATTCATTGATCCCGGCGGATTTGGCGGCGTTTCGAAATGTGGTTTCGTGGAGGGTGGGGGAACAGCAGGCCACAACCACTTTATCCAAGCCTTTTTCTTTTATGGCATCTATAATTTTATTCTGTCCGGGATCAGAACACATGTAGACATAGTCTTCGGCATGCTCGACTCCTTTATGCTTGGCAAGCTCCTTGGCCACTTTTTCGACGTCAACAGTCCCGGCTATGTTAATGCCGCAGTGGCATACGAAAACTCCTGTTTTTTTCTTCATTCCTCTATCCTTAAAAATCGTTTTCCGTCATGTTCTTTCCGCTGAGAGAACAGACCCGATCTTCTCTTCCTTATTTGAGCCTCTTCATTCGAAGGGCTCTTTACCCTGGTCTGTAATCAGAATGTCTCTCAATCCGGCTCCTCTGGAAAAACGAGCCTTCACTTCTATTTCTTGCTCTTTTTCGTTTTGGCTTTTGTCGGCTTCTTGGGCGTTTCTTTTTTTGTTTTTTGTTTTTCTTCGTCCAAAACATGCAGGCCGTAATCGTATCCCTTCTCAAAAGCCCTGATATTCAGATCGAGAAATCGCTCCGGCACCAAGCCCGGGAGGGCTTTTTTCATGGCTTCGGGGGTCACGATTTTTGTGATTGCCGTAAAGAATCCCATCATGACCAGATTGGCGATGATCCGATTGCCCAGTTCCTCGGCAAATCGCGTCGAAGGAACCGAATACATCTTGATCTTGTTTCGCGGAGGTTTGGATTTAACCAGGTCGCTGTCAATGATGAGAAGCCCGTCGTCCTTTAGATCGAGTTCGTATTTATCGTAAGCTTCCTGTGACATGGAAATGAGGATTTGTGGTGTGGTTATGTAAGGATACAAAACGCGCGCATCGGATACGACGAGTTGAGAACTGCAGGCACTGCCACGTGCTTCGGGGCCGAAACTCTGGTTCATGGATGCGTTCATTCCGTCATAGAGCGAAAGTGCCTTTCCTGCGATAAGCGCGCATCGGATGATGCCCTGCCCGCCAAATCCCGAAAATCGGATCTCAGTCCTTGACATGTTTGATTCTCCCGTAAAGTTGATAGTCGTCCCCTAAAACTTTGCCAAGATGCGCGTTCATTGCATCCAGGAATGTGGGTTTTTCTTTATGAACGAATTTGCCCACGATGAGTTTTCCCTGATAGTCGATATCCAGGGTCCGTGTATCCGCACCGTGTATGATTTCGGACTTATCGTAGTAGTATTTCAGCAGGTTCAAACCATCACCCAGACGGTTTCTCCGGGCGTAAAGCGTGACGCACGGGGTGATGACTTCGATGAGCGATAGGCCCCGGTGCTTGAGGGCTTCCTGGATCGACTTGGTGACTCTGCGAAGATGAAGAGCCGTCCATCGTGCCACATAAGTCGCTCCGCAGGCTTCCGCCAAGCGGGGCAGACTGAAGGAATATTCAAAGTTTCCGTAGGGAGCCGTGGAGGCGTTGGCATCCATAGGGGTGGTCGCTGCAACCTGGCCTCCGGTCATGGCGTAGTTGAAGTTGTTGACACAGACGATGACCAGGTCCATGTTCCGCCTTGCGGCGTGGATGAAGTGGTTTCCGCCGATACCGAAAAGGTCTCCGTCACCGCTAAAGACCACGACTTTCATTTCTGGATTGGCCAGCTTCAAGCCTGTGGCGAATGGTATCGCCCGGCCGTGGGTCGTGTGGAAAGAATCGAGCTTGACATATCCTGCCACTCTGCCTGTGCATCCGATTCCGGAGACAACGACAACCTTATCTAGGTCTTCCTTGTTCTTTTTCAATGCTTCGATAAAAGATGTGACGACTGTTCCGATTCCGCATCCGGGACACCAGATGTGGGGAATACGGTCCATCCGCAAATAGCCTTCCTGAGGGTTCTCGGGTTCGATCGGGACTTGCTTCTTCATTTTAACGCCTCCTTGATGACCTTGAAAATATCCTCGGGATCATGGACCCATCCGCCGCAGTGAGGGACCCCGAGGACTTTGCATTTATCAACAGATTTCCGCTCCACTTCTCTGATCATTTGTCCGTAGTTGATCTCTGGCACAACAAAGGCTTTGATTTTCTTCGAGAGCTCGCGAATCCTGGTCTCGGGGAATGGCCAGGCTGTAATCAACCGCAGGGAGCCGATCTTGATTCCGGCTTTCCGTGCCTTCTGTATGGCCGGAACAGCCACTCGGGAAGTGATCCCGTAGGAAATGACAACGACTTCTGCGCCATCAATCTGGTCTTCTTCGGTCTTTATGATCTTGTCGGCATTCTTTCTGATTTTTTCTATGAGATGAGTCACACACCATTTTTGGCATTCGGCATTGATGATGGGATAGCCCTGTTCATCATGAGTGAGTCCGGTGGTGTGAAAGCGATAGCCGTCCCCTGCTTTGACCATGAAGGGGATCCCATCCGTATCCGGCTTGTATGGGAGGTATTTGTCTTTGGGTCCTGTGTACCATTTCCGTTCCACGACTTCGATTTCCTCGGCCGGGGGTATGATGACTTTTTCATGCATGTGACCCACGCACTCGTCCGTCATGATGAAAACAGGAACTCTGTATGTCTCGGCAAGGTTGAATGCCTCTATGGTGAGGTCGAAACATTCTTGCGGGGAATCGGGGCAGAGCGCGATGATTTCGTAGTCACCGTGAGAACCGAATTTGGCCTGCATCATGTCCTGCTGCCCGGTGAGAGTGGGAAGCCCGGTGGACGGGCCGCCTCTCTGGACGTTGGCGATCACGAGAGGGGTTTCATGCATACAGGCAAGCCCTATGTTTTCCATCATTAGAGAAAAACCCGGCCCCGAGGTCACAGTCATGGGTTTTTTACCGCCCCAAGACGCGCCGATCAGTGCTGCGATAGATCCGAGCTCGTCTTCCATCTGAATGAAAACGCCGCCTACGGTGGGAATTCGCGTCGAAAACCTTTCTGCCGTCTCCGTGGACGGAGTTATGGGATAGCCTGCGAAGAAACGGCATCCGGCTGCGAGGCCTCCTTCTGCAAGTGCGTAGTCTCCATCCATATAATGAGCGCCGGTCAAAACTCCTTTAGGGTCTGCTTGTACTTTTTTCACGTTCACTTTCATCCTCCTCTTTGAGAGTGACAAATATTGCAAATTCAGGGCATATCGTCTCGCACAGCTGGCAGTAAAGACACTTGTCCTCGTGCTTGACGTATGGGGGATGGTACCCCTTGACGTTGAATTCTTCCGACAACTCGAGGACATCCTCGGGACAGTACTCTACGCAGAATGCACATCCTTTGCATCTGTCTTTGTTAATGTGAATCTTGCCTTTTTTTGGTTTCAGTTCACCGAAGTAGACCATTGGTACCTCAGATTAATGCTTTTTCTTTCAGGATTGGCTTTGGGTCGACATAGTGGAGGTCGAGTCTAAGCGACTCTTCCGGACAGCCGAGAGCAATGGCTAATATCTGTGTGAAGTACAGGATGGGAATGTTTTTGAATTCGGGATATTTCTGTTGCGTCACCTTTTGGCGGTGATCCAGGTTGAAGGCACACAGGGGGCAACTGACGACAACCGCCTCGGCGCCTTGATTCCGAGCGGATGTCAGTATTTGATTGGTTCGTTCGGCCACGACCTCTGGTTTGTCGACGGTCTGGTAAGCTCCGCAGCATTCCGTTTTATAGGGGAAATCTATGGGATTCGCACCCAAAGCTTCCATGAGATTATCCATAATGGTTGGGTTTTCCATATCGTCAAACCCAATTTCTTGCGGACGGACTAAAAGGCAGCCGTAGTAGCTGGCGATTTTGAGGTCTTTGATCGGCTTGACCACCTTTTTGGACAGGTTCTCGAACTTGATCTCATCTTTGAGGAACTCCAGGAGGTGGAAAACGGATACGTCTCCCTCGTACTTCACCTCTTCGCGGTCCATCAGGTTGTTGATGATATCCAAGCTTTCCTTATCGTTTTTCATGCGCTCGTTGGACCGTTTGAGCGTGTTGTAGCACATGGCGCAGAGGGTCATGACTTTATCGGAATCCTGCTCTTTGACGCGGATAAGGTTTCGGATGGGAGCCACATGATGGATCAGGTCGTCTGTGGCAAAGGAATAGACGGTACCGCAGCAGTTCCAGCGGCTGAGCTCTTGGACTTCTATTCCGAGCTTCTCAAGCGCACAAATGGCAGAATCTTCAAAGTTTTTCGCGTGGTTTTTTAACGTACACCCAGGAAAGTAGCTTAATTTCATTATGATGATTCCTCAAAGAATTGAAGTTTATGATATTATGGATCATTTCAAAGTTTATGATGTGAATTTCCTGAAATTGCTGATCAGAGCGATGGGAGGTACGTCTTCCTTCTCTTCATCGGTAAGCTTTTCGATTTTGACATGGTCTTCTCTTTTTCTGAGCAGAACCTGCCGGATAGCCTCGATGACTTCTGCGATGTTAATCCCCTTGGGGCATCGGGAATTGCAGGTAAGGCAGGAAGCGCAAACCCAAATAGCTTTCGATTTGAGAAGCTCTTCTTTGAGCCCCAATTGAGCGTACCGAATGATCTGGTTGGGGAGGATATCCATATCCGAGACTGCAGGGCAACCTGCAGAGCATTTGCCGCACTGATAGCAAACGAGAAGATTTTGGCCGCTCAGCTCCTCAACTTTGGCGACGAATGGATCCCTCAGTCTTCTTTTTGAGATATTGACTCTCATTCGAGATGTCCTCTCTTGTGCATTTCCTTATTACTTAATAAGGAGATATGCATAGGTTTTATGATTATGAAACATGACAGTAAAACACAATTGCCATGAGCTGTCAAGATGTTTGTCATATTCGTGTTTACCTCCGTTTTTTAACCTGAATTATTCATAAAAACCACTGACACTGTCTTTACAAAGATACTGATATCTTAATGTCAGTGTTTTTTACCCTACGGGCGAGCCGATCTTGCTACAAAACCATCGTTGCGGCCTGTTCGCAGTAGTTCAAACTCCAAGAGTTTTCATCCAATTGTCAGTCCATGTTTTTCATCCCTATGATGAGAAAGACAAGGCAAAACGAATTCAGGAGAAGAAGATATTTGAATAGAGGAAGGAGTCCGACTAAGGGAACGAGCACAGAAGAGACGGCGATCGCGCCGGCAAACGATCCTAATAAATCGAGTCCGTAGCCTAGGCCGTAATTCTGTCTTTGACGCAAAAAAAGGCGGTTGGAAACGATAAAAAGAGCTCCGCCCAGGAAACCGATGCCGAAAAGAAAAAGAAAGAACAGAATTTCAGGCGGCTGGGTTCGGAAAGCGAAATAGCAGGGGAGAAGGAGGAGTATGAATCCCGATTGCGACAGGATGACTTGAGAGAAGCGGGCCTTTTTTCTCTTCATCCCGAAATAGGCTCCGCAAGAAAGCCCTATCATGAACGATGCGATGAGGAGCGCAATTCTCTGGTAGAGGTAGCCGTTAAAAGCCTGATAGGCAATGATCAACAATATTTCCGTGACTATGGTGGTGAACCCCATGACCGCTAAAGGGGTCAGGGAATAGGAAACCGGGTTCTTTTTTAGGCCCAATATAAAAAGGATGAAAAGGAACAAAATCAAAGGAAAGTCGAGGAGCCAAAAGGTCTTTATCTTTGCCAGGCGGGAAAACAGCTTGCTTTCAATGCCGCCGAACTGAGTGCTCCATAAGACAGAGTCGAAGAAATAGCTGATCGGGGCTAAATCCCGGTTGATTGTCCGCTGTCCTGACAGGACAGTCTGTCGTAGCCTGTTGATGCGCAAGGGCGAGAGTCGAGAAAAGAGCGTTTGCGGGATGACATAGGTGTTGGCGAGGCCGAGTGCTTCTATGAGCGTTGCCATGCGTTTCCAATCGAGAGACAGGGGATGTTCGGAAGCGAGGAATATATTCGTGTCGCCCGGGATGATGATCACTTCGGGGAAGGCCTCTTTGAGTGTAAAAAAAAGAGACGAAAGAAAATTCTGCAGGGATTTGCTGATGTAGTTTTCAGCCGATGGAACGCGGAAAGAAAAAACGCCCCCGTCGGCGAGCTTTCGTTTGGCTCTAAGAAAGAATTCCAAGGTGTAAAAACGATTCAGTTGCGCTGTGGAAGGTTCGGGCAGGTTGAGGATAATGATATCGTATCTTTCTTTTGTCCGCTGGAGGAAAGAGCGTCCGTCCTGATAATGGATCTTCACACGCTCGTTATTCAAGGCTGCCTGCTCTTTCGCAGGAAGATAGGGAACGGAGATGCGGATGATATCAGGATCCAGTTCCACGTAATCGATGTGGAAGCCAGGATATTTTAAAGCCTGCCTAAGACCGCCACCCACACCGCCGCCTATGAGAAGAATTT
>JAFGNQ010000243.1 GCA_016926925.1 Candidatus Aminicenantota bacterium | reverse complement strand
AGCACCTCTGCACACCGTATTGCTGCCAATAATTTCTATAATTGGGCGGTACCTGCCGTCCAATAATATCCTCACCCGCCCCCGAACCCATCTCAAAAATCAATTTCTGTCTAAGGAGTACAATTATGGGTATTGACTGCGTTATTCCAAAGGATTATCAACAGCTTTTGGACGCAATTGAAACTGAAAAAGCGATCAAATTGATTAAAGATTTTTTCGAGGCCAATTTGTCTCGGGCTCTGAATCTCAGGAGAGTTACGGCCCCCTTATTCGTCAAATCCGGAACCGGCATCAATGATGACCTGAACGGGGTCGAGATGCCGGTATCTTTCAACATCAAACACCTTGCGAACACCAAGGCCGAGATCGTTCAATCATTAGCCAAATGGAAAAGAATGAATCTCGCCCAGTTGAAAATCGGCCAAGGCAATGGAATTTATGCGGACATGAATGCCATCCGACCCGATGAGGCGCTCGACAACCTCCATTCCCTGTATGTCGACCAGTGGGATTGGGAGAGGGTGATGTCCAGAGAGGAAAGGAATATCGAATTCCTTCAATATACCGTCAATAAAATTTACGACGTGATGAGGAAAACCGAATTCTACATTCACGCCCACTATACGGAAATCAAGCCCGTCTTACCCGAAGCGATCACGTTTATTCATACCCGGGAACTTGAAAGCTTATTTCCGGATCTGTCCCCCCGGGAAAGAGAAGATGCGGCCTGCCGGAAATACGGGGCTGTTTTTATCATCGGGATCGGTGCTCCTCTTGCCAACGGCGAACCGCACGACGGCAGAGCTCCCGACTACGATGACTGGATAACACCGACGGAAATGGGGCCTGGACTGAATGGAGACATCATCATCTGGAATGCACTTTTAGAAAAAGCATTTGAGCTATCCTCGATGGGAATCCGGGTGGACAGCACATCTCTGAGCAAACAACTGGAAATAACCGGGAAAACGGAGCGCCGAAGCCTGTTGTTTCATAAAAAATTATTGGGAAATGAACTGCCGCTTTCCATAGGCGGAGGAATAGGCCAATCAAGACTCTGCATGTTCTATTTGCGAAAAGCCCATATCGGAGAAGTCCAGGCAAGCATCTGGCCGGATGATATGATAGAGGTCTGCAGGTTAAACAAAATATTCCTATTGTAAAATAAATAGGCCGATTTAATGCGGAAACATGATCCCGGAAATAAGATCAGCTAGAATGATCTCGGTCAGCACGAACATTGATAAAGGATAATCAAAATGACATTTAGTACAGGCTCGACCTTTATTTCCGGGTGCTATAAAGATAATAGAAGTTGAAATGGATGTATCAGTACCCCTCGGCGTGCCCGTTAAGGATTCCCGAGACGGCTCCCTCGAGTTGCCCTTTTTCCTGATCGAATTTGATACCGATCCAGTAGCCCAAGCCGAGCCTCCATTCATCTTTGGTTACCATCTTCAGCTCCTGTCCTCTTTCTCTGACTGCATTCAGCATATCTTCAGGGAAAGACCCTTCCAGGACAATCTGCTTGCTCATGTCGTACCAATAGGGACTTAAGAAGTTCGTCGTATCTACGGAAGCCTTGGGATCCATGCCGAACTCGAGCACATTGTGCAGGTTTTGTATGGTACAGGAATGAAGCCCTGCTCCAATGCTGCTCGAGGCGAGAACGGGTTTGCCGTCCTTCATGGCGATCAAAGGATTCGTAGGATCCGGAAGATACACCCCAGGACCGACTGTATTGATCAGCTGCTGCTGAAAACATGCCGAATCCGGAATTGAAATCCCGTCAATAAAAATGCCTGTGGTCCCCCACCAGGTCGTATTTATAGAGTGACAGACAGCCGCAACATTCCCATATTGGTCCACCGCAACGACGGCATCCGAGTGGCTCGACGTTTCTTCGGCTTTTTTTTGCATATCGAATATCGGCTGGATGGTCTTGGCGATCGCTCCGCTCCGGATTTTCTCCAAGACAAGCGCAGCCGTCTCATTGGTTATTCTGGATTGGGGGGAGAAATCGATTCCAGGAAAATTCGACTTAAAGAGCTGCTGGGGAAAAAAAGTGAAAAAAAGGCCCGCCCTCGAAACCTGGATGAGCCAATAAAGAGCTTCCGCATTCGACGTATAGTGCCCCATACTTTTGATATCAGCAGCTTCCAGCAGATTGAGGGCTTCGATGATGTTGACACCCCCTTGGCTGGACAAGCCCAAGCTGTAGGCATCGTATTCCCGGAATTTCGAGTGAGCCGGATCGCCCCAGATGACTTTATAGTCTTCAAGGTCTTTAAGGGTCATTGCGCCGCCTTCCTTCTGGACGGCTTCGACGAGTTTTTTTGCCCACTCTCCCCTGTACATATAGCCGGCACCTTGAGCGGCGATTCCCCGCAAAGTTGCGGCCACTTGTGGCTGCCTGAAGAAATCTCCCTCTTTATAAAAGTCTCCGTTTTCTTTGGTGAAAATTTTCCTGGCATCGGGCAGACGGCCGAGCACGTCTTTTCTCTGTTCAAGCCTGTAACCGAAAAGGGGCTCGATCACGAAGCCTTCCTCGGCAAAATAGATGGCCGGCTGGAACAGCTGCTCGAATGGAAGCCTGCCGAAGTGGTCATGGGCGGCCTGGACTCCTGCCATGAATCCCGGAACGAGAGCTGTTCTTCCGCTCGGAGTCCCGCTCTGCGGAATGGACAGCGGCTCTTTCTCGTTCTGGACCGTTTTGTACCCCGCATGCATGGAGTAAACTTGACCCGTTTCCGCTTCATAATAAACCATGGTCATGATTCCGGCATAACTCACCCAGCAGCCCGCCGCCAATGCGATTTGACCGAGGGCTGTTGTCATGGCTGCGTCGGCCGCACTCCCCCCCTGTTTCAGGGCCTCCAACCCCGCCCTGACGGCAGGAGCTCCGGTGGTCCCGACAATCATCCCTTTGTTTCCGACAGCCATAGGGTGAAGTCTATCTACCGTACTGTTCAATTCGAAGTATTTATCTATCTCGCCGGAAGGCCAAGCCTTTGGGGACAGATTCACCGTCTCCGATTTCTCCTTGGAGCAATTCAGTGTTACAAACATAATGCTGAGAATTAAAACAAAACAAAAAAACGGTCGACGATTCATTCTATGACTCCTTTTATACATTTATTGATTTCTCTTCATTCCAGCTTGAAGTGTTCCTCGAGGTAACGGCGGCCGATATCTTGATTTCACCATGTTACGTCTGATCAATCTTATCCTATCCTGAATCCTTATTCTTCCGGCACCTCCCAGTTGATAGTGTTTACTAAGAAATGACTGCTTCAATGGATTTTTTTATTATTCCGAGCCCGCGGTCGAGCTCGTCTTGGGTGACGGTCAAAGGAGGGGCCATACGCCACACACTCGAGCTGCCGGGAAATCGGACGATATTCACAGAAAGACCCCGGTTCATACATTCCTGCGTGATTTGAGCTCCTTCCTCCTCAGCCGGCTCTTTTGTCTCCCGATCACGGACGAATTCGACACCTATCAGCAGTCCCCTTCCCCTCACATCGCCGATGATGTCATATTCATCGGCTAAAGATTCCAGCTCCTTTTTTAAGTATTTTCCCTTCCGCGCCGCCTCTTCGATGAGATTCTCTTCTTGGATTATATCGAGCACGGCCAGTGCAACGGCAGAAGGAAGAGGGTCGGAAACATGAGAAGTGATATGGAAAAATCCATTTTCTTAAGACAGACGCTGCCGGTGACTCCCATATGAAAACTTCATCCCTCCCAAACCCACTTATGATCACAGTAGTCATGGCCTT
>JAFGNQ010000242.1 GCA_016926925.1 Candidatus Aminicenantota bacterium | reverse complement strand
TGAAAGGCGTCAGGAGTCCGATTGTTATGTTGGGCATTTCAAGGAAGGGAGTGGATTTTTATTCGCTGGATAGCAAGCCCTCCCATATTTTTTTTCTGGTAATCTCATCCCCGGATAATCCAAGTATGAATCTCCAGCTTTTAGCGGCGATCGCGCAGCTTGTCCGAAAATCAAAAAACATAATCAAAAGAATTAGGGATGCCGAGAACATCAGCGCTGTTCTGGAGGTTATCCGGGAAGAAGAGAATAGATTGAACGAATAACCGGAGAGCTTTTCACTGAAAATCGAAGAATTCTTCAAAAGCGGCCAGGATTCGTTGAAGCTGAACCCTGTATTGAAAACCGTCGGGTTTTCGCGGGATATCCCCCTCCACTCTGCGACAAAGCGCCTGTCCGCTTTTCGCATCTGGGGAGATAGGGAATGTCGTCTTTTCGAGAAAATGTCTGATTCAGAGAAAAAGACGTTCTTAAAGAAAGAGATGCCGAAGGAAGTGGCCGTCGTTATAATGACTGGGAGGCACTCTTTTCCCGTTGAAGTGATGAGAGAGGCCCGAAAAAAGCGGGTCGCTTTGTTTGCGTCGGGGTGTTCCAAGAAGAAGTGTTCGAGTATGGTTCGGAAGTTAAACTCCAGCCCGGACAGAATCGTTATATCCGGAGGACTGCTCGAAATATTCGATATGGGAGTTCTCATCATCGGAGACAGCGGCATAGGCAAGAGCGAAAGTGCTCTAGAGCTTATCGCCCGAGGGCACCGCTTCGTATCGGATGATGTTACCGAATGCAGAATTTCCCGAGGACACCTGATCGGGTCCGCTCCTGAAATAAGCCGTTACTTCATGGAAGTGAGAGGACTAGGGATCATCAATATTCGGGAAATCTTCGGACCTCAGTCCATTTGTTCTCGAACTGAAATCAATCTCGTTATCCAGCTGCGCCGATGGAAAGCAGGTAAGGATTATGATAGGGTGGGATTAAAATTCGCTCATAAGCACGAAATCTTGGGGGTTATGGTCCCTCAAATCAGGATTCCAGTGGCTCCGGGAAGAATTATTTCAAACTTGATCGAGGTGGCATGCAGAGTGCATGTGCTGCGAGAAAGGGGCTACCATGCGCCGCGGGAGATCACAAAAAGGCTGAATATGGCGTTATCGGCCAAGCCGGCTGAAAAGAAAAGGCATTCTTGAAAGACAACAGATTTTTAATCATCACCGGTCTTTCCGGTTCCGGGAAAACCTGTGTCAGTCGTTTTCTTGAAGACTTGGGTTATTACTGCATCGACAACCTCCCGGCGAAGTTGATCCCGACTTTTGTAGACCTCTGGATGCGTGAGGAATTCAAGATCGCGAAGGTCGCTCTTGTCGTCGATATACGTGAGGAAGGATTCCGGACGGAATTTCCCAAGGTGCTGGAGTCCATACGAAAAAAGATCTCACCTCACATGATATTTCTCGATGCCTCGGATGAAGCCCTAGTGAAGAGATTCAGTGAGAGCAGACGTCCTCATCCTATCGCGGTAGGAAAATCAATGATCGAGAGTTTATCCCTGGAGAGAGAGAGCCTTGCCGGAATCAAGAGTTTAGCGGATGAAGTGATCGATACGACCGAATTGAGCATCCACGATTTGAAGAAAATTCTGAACAGGCGGTATCAAAAAGGCAATGTCCGAAGGATGCAGATCGTCATCACCAGTTTCGGCTATAAATTCGGCATCCCCGTGGATTCCGATCTCGTATTCGATACCCGATTCCTCCCTAATCCTTTTTATGTCGACGCACTGAGGGGAAAAACCGGGCGAACCAAGAGCGTGAAGGAATTTGTGCTTCAAACCGAGGAGGGGGAAAAATTCCTTAGGGAGTTTTTCTGCTTTATCGATTACTTGATGCCCTGCTTTATTGAGGAGGGGAAAAGCATTCTCACTATTTCTATCGGCTGCACGGGGGGAAAACATCGATCCGTCGCTTTGGGAGAAGCTCTCAAGCGCCACCTGAAAAGTATGAATCTCAATGTGCGCTTGATTCATAGGGATATTTATAAATAATCCGGATTATCCGAATGGATTTCAATTTATTCGTGTTTTGGTATCCGTCCCCGGCTTCCGGTATCTCCTGAGAATTTAGCCTCGGAGAACTTTCTTGTGTTGCAGCCTGGGGCCGCGGAAGATTCCTTTTCTCCTCCGCCTAAAGGGGGAACATCCGCCGCAAATTTCCCCCAAAAATATATGGATATTGCTGAACAAAGTTCTCTCAACATGCAGAGGAAAACGGTTGATAAAAGCATGGGAATTGTGCAAAGATAATAGGGTCCTCATATTTGATTTGAGAATCATACCGAGGTAGTAGCCATGGAGGAACTAGACAGTTGATCGGCGGAATTATCGTTTCCCACGGAAAACTTGCGGAAGAGCTTTTGAATGCGCTGACAATCATACTTGGAGACATAGGCAATATTGAAGCCATTTCCATCGGCTGGTACGATGATGTCGAGGCATCGAAAAAGAAGATCAACCAGAGCTTGAAGAGGGTGGACCAAAAAAATGGCGTCGTGATTTTCACTGATATGTTCGGAGGAACCCCTTCGAATTTGAGTTTCAGCTTTCTGAAAGATAATCAGGTTGAGATCATTACCGGGGTGAACCTCCCGATGCTCATAAAATTTGCCTCGCTCCAGAGAAGCAACAATTTGAGAGAAGTAGCCAAAAAAGTTGTTGAACAGGGTCAAAAGAACATCCACTTAGCCAGCGCACTTCTTCGTTCCAAGGGTTGATGCAACCTGAAGTCAATGATCGCGAAAAAAATCAAAATAAAAAATAAGCTGGGCTTACATGCCAGGGCTGCCGTCAAGTTTATGAACGTGGCCAATCGCTATGTCTCTTCCGTCCGAATCGAAAAAGACGGGAGTGACATTGATGGGAAAAGCATTCTTGGCATTCTCACACTCGCTGCCGTGCAGGGCGCTGAAATCACGCTCAAAATCTCCGGTAAGGATGAAAAGCAGGCACTCAGAGCCTTGATTGCTCTTATTGAGGCAAAGTTTCATGAGGATGAATAGGTTGGGATGGACTACTACAGATTAAGAGGAATCGGTGTCTCTCCCGGAATATCGGTCGGGGAGGCCCTTCTTACCAAGCGAATTGTCTTTTCCGCACTGAGGGAGCGCATTTCACAGAATCAAGTCCAGGCAGAGCTTCAGCGGATCAAGAAGGCCTACCAGCTAACAGAAGAACTGTTGACAGATATCAGGGGAAAAGTCCGAGAGAAATTGGGCGAAGAACACTCTTTTATCTTTGATGCCCACCTTTTGATTTTAAAAGATAAGTCATTGTTCGCCAAGTTGGAAAAAATCATTCGTGATAAAATGATTCGAGCGGAGGGGGCTCTTTCTGAGGCTCACGATTTTTATGAGAAGAAGTTTGAGGCCATCACGGATGAATACTTCCGGCAGAGAAAGTTTGATGTCTCTGATGTTTTATCCCGGGTTTATAAAAACTTGGAGCCGGTAGAGCAGAAGAAAAGTCTTGATGACAAGGATCGCATCCTGGTAGGCCACGAGCTGCTCCCTTCGGAAGCCGCAATACGGCTGAGCCAGGGAAACGTGCTGGCCGTTGCCCTTGACATGGGAGGGCAAACTTCTCACACGGCAATCCTTGCACGGTCTTTGAATATCCCGGCTGTCGTCGGCCTCCGGGATATCACTCGGCGGGTCAAAAATGGGGACTTGTTGATTGTTGACGGTACAGACGGAGAGGTCTTCATCAATCCTCCTTTGGCCATCCAAAAAGAATTCCATAGTAAAAAAAGAAGGTATGACGACTACAGGCGCCAACTCAAAAAGACGTCCCGCTTGAAATCGGTTACCTTGGATGGAGAAGTCTTTTTTCCCATGGCCAACATCGAACTCCCCGAGGAAGTCAAACCGGCATTTTCTCTCGGTGCGGAGGGAATTGGGCTTTTTCGTTCGGAATTCATCTACCTTCAAAACACTTCCATTCCTTCGGAAGATGACCACTATCGGATCTATAACCGGATTGCTAAAGAGTCCCATCCTTCGCCTGTTTATATCCGCACCATGGATATCGGAGGGGAAAAGAATCTGCCGCAACTGCACATAGAGAAAGAACCCAACCCTGCGCTCGGGTTGAGAGCTGTGAGATTCTCTCTGCGGGATAAAAATTTAATGAAAACGCAATTGAGGGCCATTCTTCGGGCAAGCACTCTCAAGAATGTACGCATCCTCATTCCTATGATCACGGAATACGAAGAGATCATGCAAGTTAAAGCTCTATTTGCTGAAGTTAAAGAGGAGTTGAGAGCGGACAGGGAATTCTTTGACGAGAAAATTCCATTGGGAATTATGATCGAAGTCCCGGCAGCTGCCGCCCTAACCGACATCCTAGTGAAAGAGGTCGATTATTTAAGCATCGGGACGAATGATCTCATCCAGTACTACTTAGCGGTTGACAGATCTAATGAGCTTGTTTCCTATCTTTTCAAACCTCTCCACCCTTCAATTTTGCGCATCTTGCGGTTCATCATCGAAACAGCCCGCAGGGAAGGTAAAGAGATTACGGTATGCGGCGAAATGGCGGCTAATCCGCTCTCCGCTCTGGTCCTTCTGGGATTTGGATTGAGGAAATTCAGCATGAATCCTATTTTTATTCCTCGGATAAAAAAGGTGTTGCGGGCGGTGGACTACAAATCTGTGCGACGAATCGTTCAGAAGGCAATAGTGCTCAAAACGGCTCAAGAGATTGAGGAATACATGCTGGAAAAAATTCTTGTCAAACATCCCAAGGCCTTCCTCATGGGTGATATCTCCTGATCACGTTTCTTTGCGACCGTAGATGTCGTCAAGTCGGGTGATGTCTGATTCATCCGAATCCCCTATCCATATCTCCATTACGCGTGCCGGTCGGGAACCGATGCATTTCAGCCTGTGAGGTGCTTTTCGCGGAATAAAAATCTCTTCGTTTTCTTCCGGCTGCCAGACTTGATCGCCGAGAGTAATCTCGAGTCCTTTATCCAGTATGACCCAGAACTCACTCCTGTTGTCGTGATACTGAAGGGACAGAATTCCGCCTGGGCTGACCGTGATTATTTTGATGTTTCGAGCCGGCTTGTAAGGGAAAGACCGGAATTTTCCCCAAGGTCTGATGTCCTCAATAATGAATTTCTTGAATTCGGTGATATCGGTTTCTTGATTCGCTTTTTCCTCTGGCATGGAAAAAAAGGCTCCCTTTTTGGATTTAGTCTTTCTTTTTGACGGCTATGATAAATCCCCCCGCTGTTTGTGCCATTCCAGTTAACACGCAGCCCGGGTTATATTGTCATCTTATTTCCGTTCGAGTCAGACTCTCAGCGATGCGGCAGAGAGAGCGCAGGTTAAAAGGGAACTTCGTCGTCTTCCCCATCGGCATCCGATAGAGTGCGTCCTTCTTCCGGGAAATTACCGGGGGAAGAGAATTCATCATAAGGCTTCTCTTCCTCTTCGTCCTTCTTTCCGAGGAGGACAATATTCTGGGCATGCACTTCTGTCGTGTACCGTTTGTTTCCTTCGCGGTCCTGCCAGCTTCGCGTCCTCAATTTGCCCTCTATGAGAACCTGTTTCCCCTGGGTGAGAAATTTTTCGCAGAATTCGGCGAGCTTACCCCAAGCCACGATACGGTGCCATTCGGCGCGGATATCGCTCTCATTAGTGTTCGGTTTGAAATAGCGTTCGTTCGTGGCCAAGGTGAAGTTTGCCACCGCTCTTTCCGTTTGAGGCAGATATCGCAAATCAGGATTTCTTCCCAGCCGCCCTATCAAGATAACTTTGTTCAGACTGTTAATATCTCTCATCGTCCGATTCCAATTCTCTAATTTTTTGTTGCGCGATTTTGGTTTCCTCTTCTAGGGGAAATTTTGTAATCAGGAGCCTAAAAACCGTAAGAGCTTCCAATTTTTTTCCTTGCTCTGTGAGGCTGATTCCTTTTTTAAGATAACCCGCCGGAATTTTATCGCCGCTGGGATAGGATAGGATCAACTCGTTGAAATTCTCGATGGCGTCCTCGTATTTCTTCTGACTGAAGTAACATTCGCCTATCCAGTAGATCGCATCATCGGCCAGGGGGCTTTCAGGAAATTGTGTTTTATAGATCGTGAAGCCTTCAACGGCCAGGTCATAATTGCCCTTTAGGTAATCCGAACGGGCCATGTTGAATATCTCATTTGGGGAAAGGTTTGGTGTGATGGAAGGTTGAGATTCTTTATCCTCAGATTCTTTTTCCGCCTGTTCCTCTGTTCCATCCGTGGATGGTGTGGTCTTTGCCGTTCCTTCCTGTTCGGATCCCTCCGCCTGCTGTGTGAGCGGCTGCGCAGATCTTTTTATCTCAATCAGGTCCTCGGAAAATCTGGAAAGCTGAGCGTTGATGGAGTCCAATTTCTCTATCAAAATTTGGAATTGGGCGGGGAGTCTTTTTTGGTCCTCTCTGGCGCTTGCCTGTTCCGACTGAAAGAGCCGCATCAACTGGATGAGCTCTTTCACTTGCTCGCGAATGAAACGGATGTCTTCAGCATTCCTTTCGATTTTTTCATCCAGTTGAAGGACTTTCTGTTTGAGGATTTGGACATCCTTATAGATCAGTTCGTAGGCCTTCTCCCTTTTGTCCGCACTTCCCAACAAAAAGGGGAGGAAAAAGAGGAGAAATGCCCCAGAGTACAGCCTTTTGGCCATGGATCACTTAGCGATGATCGTGAACTGCGCCCTTCTGTTTTTAGCCCAGGCGGCTTCGCTCTGGCCGGGATCCAGAGGTTGGCTTTTGCCGTAGGAGATGATTTTTAGCCTGTCGGCTGATATTCCTAGAGAGACGAGATAGTCCATTGTGCTTTTAGCTCTTTTCTCGCCGAGTGCAAGGTTGTATTCTTCCGTGCCTCTTTCGTCACAATGGCCTTCGATGAGGAGCTTAACCGTCTTCCATTTACTGAGCCAGGCAGCGTTGGATTCTAAAATCGGCTTGGCATCGTCTCTGATGAAATACTTGTCGTAATCGAAGTTGATCATGCCGAGAGGTTTCTCGGTATTGATTTCTTCGAGCGATTTTCGCATGAAAATTTCTTCTTCGCTCAGTTCAGGCTCTTTGACAACCGGAGGCGCTTCTACTTTTTCAACTTTCGGCTGTTCCTTGACCTGAGGCGGGGGAGGCGGGGCCTCTTCCACTTTCTTGCGGCAGGATATCACACTGCCGAAAACCAGAAAGACCACGAGAGTTAGGATGAGTGTTTTTTTCATTTGACCTCCTTAGTGCAAAATTAATTCTCTCCTGTCTTGCAACCTGAATTGCAAATTTGTCTCAATTGTATACGAATGAAAATTTCTCTGTCAACTGCCTGTTGAACATTTGGTAATAATACCGTCCGATTTTCTCTCCTAATTTCGGGACCAATCAGGGAGTTTGTTCTCAGCGTTCGATGTCAGTCGTCTCATATTGGCGCCATCGTAGTCGATGGAGTAGAGTTGAATGCTCCCTGTCCTGTTAGAGGAGAAGACGAGGTGCCTTCCGTCAGGAGACCAGCTTGGCGACTCGTTTCGGGCATTGCTCTCGGTGATTTTGTAAGTCCGGTTCGTTCTCAAGTTCAATATATAGATGTCGAAAACCTGGTCCACTCGAGAAACATAAGCGATCATATCTCCGGCGGGAGACCATGCAGGCCCGTCAAAATAGCTCCCTCCGTAACTCACGCGTCTGACATTAGAGCCTTCGGCATCCATGATATAAATCTGAGGAGTTCCGCTTCGGTCCGACGTAAAAGCGAGTTCGCGGCTAGTCGGCGCCCAGGTGGGCGCGGTGTCTATAGCCTTGTTGAATGTGAGTCTTTTGATTTTGGTGCCGTCTGCTTCGGCTATGTAGATTTCGGAGTTGCCTTCCTCGAGCGTCGAACAGAAGGCCATTTTTTTCCCGTCAGGAGAAAAAGACGGGCTGAAATTAGTTCCTGCGTTGCTGACCTCGGTGATTTTCCCCTCAAAAGGATTCAGGATGTAGAGCCCGGCTCCACCCTTTCTGTAAGAAGTATAGGAAATATGTTTTCCGTCGGCTGACCAAGCAGGCATGTAATCTTTTATTTTATTGAAAGTGATCCGGGTCTGATTGTGTCCGTCATAGTCCATCATATAGATTTCATCATTCCCGTCACGGTTGGATATGAAAACGATTTTTGATGAAAAGATGGCGGTGTTGCCGAGGATGCGCATGATTTCATCGGACATTTTGTGAACGGACAAACGCAAAAAATTTTTCTCCGCCTGGTATCTCTTGCCGAAAATGAACTTCCCTGCTTTGACATCATAGAGCTTCCCTTCGAATGTGATACCGTCGTTATCGTTATCGGTGATTTCTCCGACAAAGAGAAGATTGGCTTGAATCGATTCCCAGTCTTTGAAAAATATATTGTCAGGATTCAATGGGCGGATGTAGCTGTAGTAACTTTCGGGAAGAGGATTGAAAACGCGACTGTATTTGAGGTTGTTCGAGAGGACTTGGTGCAGCGCTTCAGCCGTTGAGGTGGCCTGCGGGGAAGAGCCCCTGACGATAAACTTGGGGAGTGCGATCGGAATCACTGGAACGCCCTCGCGGATGCTCATGACGACTTCCTGCTGAGGGTGGAGCAATCCCGGGAAAAGCAGTCCGAAAATACATATGATAAGGATGAGTTTTATTTTCATTTTTGATGCCAGAAGATGAGTGTAATGCCCAAGTATTCTCCCTCGTAATCGTGAGGAAGAGGAGGAAAAGGAGCCGAGGAATGGATGGCTCTGACGGCGGAGAGATCGAGCGCCCTGACACCGCTCTGTTCCTTGATTTCAGGGCTGGAAATCTCGCCGTTCCTGTAGATTTTAAATGATAAGGTCGTGTGGAATTCGCCGGAGATTCCCGGGCTGATCTGGGAGGTGAACCAGTTGCTGGAAACCCGCGTGTGGATAACTTTCAGGTAGTATGTATAGGGGAAAGTTGAGAGCCCTATTTGAGAGGAAAATTCGGAGCCGAACCCTACGCCGCTGCCCGTACCTTCTCCGATACCGACGGGAAGGCCGGAGTCTGTACCTGTTCCCGATCCGGAGGTTCCGGTTTTCGTGGTCTGAGTTCTCTTGGAAGCCGTTGCATCCGCCTTCCGGATAACGTCCTTTTTTTGGGCTGGCTTCTGTTTCTCTCTTTTCGGCTTCTCTACCGGATGCCGCAGGGGCGTCGGAGATTCCTGTTGGAGCTTTTGGGGCGTTGTCAAGTCGCGCAGGCTTTCCCGGACGGGAACTTCCGTGTCTGCCAGTTTCTGCTCAGTTTTCACACCTCCTCCCTGAGCCCCGCCGGTGCCGCCGCTCCCGCCCCCGCCTCCAGGAAAGGATATCATATTGACATAATGGACCATTCCTTTCTTCGAAGTTTTGGGGAGGTACGGGGAAAGGATGATGAGGAGAAGCAGAAGGATATGGAATGTGATGGAGACACCTACGGCACGTTTGAATGAACCGTAGTTCTGACCTACAGCTGACATGGTGCCTTTTACCTTCTCCTTTCGTCTTCCAAAGGCTGGGTCACCAAGCCAACTACCTCGACTCCTGCCTTCTTGGTGACATCCAGGATGTTGATCAAGTAACCGTAGGGGATGGAATCGTCCATACGAATGAATACCACCTTTTTTTCCTTCCCATAAAAATACTCGTTCAGCTTATTTTCCAGGAGGAATATGTTGATGGGAGTGTCTCCGATGTGTATGTAGCGATCTTTGGTGATGGTCAGGGTGAGACCTTCCTCGGCGGGCGCCGATTCTGTTTCGGCCTGGGGAAGGTTGACTCCGATTCCCGACTGCATCATGGGGGCCGTTACCATAAATATGATGAGCAGCACGAGCATGACGTCAACTAAGGGAGTCACGTTGATTTCGGAAAGCGAAGTCCCGATATCTCGTTTCGCTATCTGACGATATTTAAATGCCATAGAGCCTTTCTGCGATGCTTATAAATTCAATCGAAAAGTCCTCCATATCCATGATGCGTTCTTTGATGAGATGGAGAAAATAATTGTAGGAAATGACGGCCGGGATTGCGGCAAAGAGCCCGAGGGCTGTCGCGATCAAGGCCTCGGCAATCCCGGGAGCGACCGTGACCAGGCTCGCGGACTTGGCGATACCGATTTCATGAAAGGAGTCCATTATTCCCCAGACTGTGCCGAAAAGTCCTATGAAGGGCGTCACGCTTCCTGCAGTCGCCAGAAAGTTCATCATTTTTTCGAAGCGGTTGATCTCTCTGTTGGATGCTTTGATCAAGGCACGATTGATTGTCTCGATGTTGGCCTGAGAGATGGAAGTTTCGGGATTGGATTTCACGACGTAGGACAACACCTTGAAGCCTGAGAGGAAGAGCGATGCCTCGGGGCTGGATTTGAATTTCTTCGCGGCCTCATTCACCTCATGGAGATCCTTGCTTTTGCGGAACACGCGCATGAATTTTTTTGACTGGGCAGACGCTCTTTTCAGCGTGCTTCTCTTGAAGAAAATGATCGCCCAGGAAAGAACGGAAAAGAAGAGCAGTAAAAGGAGCACCAATTTGACCACGAGACTTGCATCGACAATCAGCTTTAAAATATCCATTTTTTCGTCCAAAAAGTAGCATATGCCTGTCTCCTTGTCAATCGTAAGGAGTTTGACAAACACTAGAGGACGTAATAAATTGAGTTTTAATCCCGCATCTGTGTATGATGGTTGAGATATGGAAAAAAAGAGAGTGGTCGGGGCTGAGCGAAAATTTCAGCCCGCCCAGCTCTTGGCCGTCAGCTTTCTGATCGCCATTTTTGTGGGAACCGTTCTGTTAATGCTTCCCTTCAGCACACATTCCGGGCGTATGAGCCTGCCCGATGCCCTTTTCACATCGACTTCGGCTGTGTGTGTAACCGGATTGATCGTTCAAGACACGCCGTCCTTTTTCACGCCGACCGGAAAAATCATCATTTTGATCCTGTTTCAGCTCGGCGGATTGGGAATTATGACTTTTTCTACCCTCATTCTTTTGGTTGCGGGGAAGCAGATTTCTTTCAATGACCGTATCCTTATTCAGGGTGAATACCAGCCTTCGGCGTCAAAAAATGTCAGGGCTTTGATTAAAAATATTTTCGTCTATACTGTGCTCATTGAGTCTCTCGGAACGATGGTGCTTTTTTTAAGGTGGCGGGGAGAGCATTCCTGGCCTCAAGTTTTATTTCAATCCTTGTTTCATGCCGTGTCCGCTTTCTGCAATGCCGGATTTTCTCTGTTTAGTGACAGTTTTATTGCCTACAGAAGCGATGTCGTTGTGAATTTAGCGCTCATGAGTTTGATCGTATTGGGAGGATTGGGATTCCTCGTTCTCCAAGAAATCAGGCATTCTTTCTCTGCGTTCTTCAAGAGGAAGAAGCTTCGAGTCTCGCTCCACACGAGGCTGGTCGTTGTGATCACTCTGGTCCTTGTCTTGATTTCCGGTCTGCTCTTTATGGTTCTGGAGTGGGACCGGTCCTTGAGCGGCTTTGAGTTGAAAGAAAAGGTTCTATCCTCCTTTTTTCAGGTTATCACCGCCCGTACAGCAGGATTCAACACGATGGATCTGAATTCTCTCGGCTATGCCGTGATTTTTCTTCTGATTTCATTGATGTTTATCGGCGCCTCCCCGGGCTCGACGGGCGGAGGCATTAAAACGAGCACAATAGGTGTGGTTACGGCTTTTCTTAAAACAAAAATCCAGGCTCGGGAGTCTGTAAATGTCTTCTACAGAACTCTCCCCTTGGAAGTGGTTACAAAAGCGTTCACTTTGGTCACTCTGAGTATCGGCGTGATTTTCGCTGCATCCTTTCTCCTTTTTCTCACGCAGCCGGAAGCCCTCATGCATGAGGTGTTTTTCGAGGTCTTCTCAGCCTTCGGTACGGTCGGTCTGTCGTTAGGCATCACTCCGGATTTGACGGATTTGAGTAAAGCCGTAATCATTCTCACGATGTACATCGGAAGGATCGGCCCTCTGGCCCTCTTGTATGCTTTCAGTCGAGCCAAGGCATACGGGAGATTTGAGTATGGAGAGGAAACGGTTATGATCGGCTAAGCGGGTTGTCCCCGGAGCCTGCCTTGCAGGTAAGCTGCGGAGTTTGGCATCGACGAGCTTTATCAGGAACATATATCGGGCGAGTACAATCCGTCCCTAAAGGTATATAATAGAGTTTGCTGTTAATGCCCACTTTCATTATCGAGAGGGAGTTTTAAGATGAAGTTCGCGATCATCGGTTTAGGTAGTTTTGGATCCAATGTGGCGAAGACGCTCTATGAACACGGTCATGAAGTCGTGGCCATCGATCAGGATAAGGAAAAAGTTTCTGCAGCAAAAAATTTCGCCTCGCATGCGGTTCATATGGAAGCGGCCGACAAGGAAAACCTGCAGGCTATCGGAATTACCGAAATGGATGTGGTGGTGATGAGCCTCGGACCCGAAATGGAGGCCTCCATTCTCACGGTTCTCTATCTGCACGAATTAGGGGTGGATCGGATTGTGGCCAAAGCTCTCTCCGAAGATCATGGGAAGATTTTGGAGGCGGTGGGTGCGACGGAGGTCATCTACCCGGAGAAAGACATGGCTATCAAGACGGCTTTGAAGTTGAGCAATCCCAACATATTGGAGTATCTGCCGCTTTACGCGGGTTACGGAATTCAGGAAATCGCACCTCCAGAAAAATTTATCGGAAAAAGCTTGAAGGAACTCGACCTCCGCAACAATTTTGATATTCAGGTTATCGCTGTCAGGGAGCTCATTCCTGAAAAAACAACTTTTATTCCCAAATCGAATTTTGTCATCAAGGACAGCGATATACTCGTCATCATGGGGGAGGAAGAGCAGTTGGCGAAGCTTAACGCCAAATAACCCCAGGCGGCTTATTCATAAAAACTGCCGGCTGCCATTTCATACAAGAACTATATTCATAATGCCGGCACTTTTTACCCAAAGGGCGAGCCGATCTCACCGCATCTGCTTCGTTGCGGCCCATTCGCAGTGGATCATCACTGGGATTCTTCGTGGGTTAACCTGAGGAGAGCGTTGATGATGTTGAGTGCCACGGGTTTTGCGCCCATACCGCTCGCTTTCGTCGGCCCGACGCAGGAAGGGCAGCCTTCAGCACAAAGACAGGCTTTTATGGTTTTCCGGCACTGTTCCAGAAGTTCATCCTCGAGATCGAAAAGAGAGGGGCTCAAACCAATCCCTCCTGGAAAATTGTCATAGATAAAAATATTGGGCTCAAAAGACCTGTCGGAGGGATCTACGGCATTCTCCTCTTTTCGAAGTTTTGCAGGGATGTCTCGTGGAGGTACGGTTATTCCCGTCGCGTTGTCGCCGATAGAAACCCCGATATCATGAAGATCGCACATCATGAACAGGGGCGAGACATTATGGAGGCAGTAAGCCAGCCCAAAGAGGCCGTTTATCTTCTGGGTGGAATCGTATGGCAATGAATGGTAAATGTAACCTGGGACGGTGAGCCAGTAGGCTGTGGTGTGCATCTCATTTTGAGGAAGACTGAGGTCGCCCGCACCGACGTTTTCCATCGTATGGAACTTGATCTTTTTAAAACCGACGACTTGTGTGGCTACATGGACTTCGCCGTGAGAATACGCGCAACTTTCCCGGGCCCTTTTATCGAACACGTCGAGGATCGTGACTTTGGTGTAGTCGATGGCATCCGTGTAGTAATCGATATCCGTCTTTTTGACGTAAGCTTTTCTCTGGTCAAAGTCCAAATCCTCGACAAAATACTGCTCCCCTTCTCGTATGTATATGGCTTTGGGGTGCAGTGCTGTCAAGGCCGCTGAAAAATCCACCTCTGCGATTGCCTGGGGCTTTTCAGTCGTGTCCACCACGACAAAGTTGTCGGAACTGATGCTCCTCAAACTCACCCCGTCTGCAGGGTATGCATCGGATGTCCAGAACCACTTGTCCTTGGAATGATGGACGAGTTTTTCGTCTTCGAGGAAATCGAGGATTTCCCGGATATCCACCCTTCCAAATTTCTCGCCGTCCAGAAAAGGGAGTTCAAATGCGGCACATTCTATATGGCTGATGAGAATGGAAAGGTTGTCAGGATTGATCAAAGCTTTTTCGGGGTTTTTTGAAAAAAAGTAGCTGGGATGGTTGATGATGAATTGATCCAGAGGAGCGCTGGTGGCGACGAGTATGGCAGCGGATTTGCCCGTTTTCCTTCCCGCTCTTCCGGCTCTTTGCCAAGTGCTGGATATGCTCCCGGGATAACCCGCCAAAACGGAAACATCGAGACTTCCGATATCGATGCCCAGTTCAAGCGCATTGGTGGAAACGACGCCTTTTATCGTTTCCTCACGTAATCCCTTCTCGATTTCGCGCCTGCGCAGGGGCAGATAACCTCCTCTGTAGCCGCGAATGATCCCTTTATCCGGAATATTCTTTTCGAAATCCGCTTTCAGATATGTGACGAGGACTTCTGTAATGAGCCGGCTTCGGGCGAAGACGATTGTCTGGAGGTCATTTTTGATAAAAAGCGAAGCCACGCGACGTGCCACACTGACGTAAGATTGCCGGATTCCCAGATATTCATTGACGACAGGCGGGTTGTAAAAAAGAAAATACTTTTCTCCCTTGGGTGCCCCGTCCTCATCGATGAGGGCAACCGGTTCTTCAATCATCCTTTCAGCCACGTCAAGAGGATTGGCGATGGTCGCCGTAGACATGATGAATTGCGGCGAAGAACCATAGAACTTTGCGATCCTCTTCAGCCTGCGCAGGATGTTAGCCAGATGGCTGCCAAAGATTCCTCGATAGTTGTGGAGTTCATCGATGACCACGTACTTCAAATTCTCGAAGAGTTTGATCCATTTTGTGTGATGAGGCAGTATGCCCGTATGCAGCATGTCAGGATTGGTCAGTATGATGTGGCCTCTGGCTCGTATGGCTTTGCGTGCATCCTGCGGGGTGTCTCCGTCATATGTGAAAATCCTGATTGCTTCGGGAAGAAGCTTGATGGTCAGGTCCAACTCGGCTCTCTGGTCTTGAGCGAGTGCTTTCGTGGGAAAGAGGTAGATGGCCCGTGCTGTCGGGTCTTTGAGCATGGCATCGAGTGTCGGCAGGTTGTAGCAGAGTGTTTTTCCGGAAGCTGTGGGCGTGACCACGACGATGTTCTGTCCCTGCTGCAGGTGCTCCCAAGCTTTGTGTTGGTGAATGTAGAGTCGGTTGAAGCCCTTTTCCTTAAAGGCGTCTACGAGTGCCGGATGCATGTCCTGAGAATAATCTTTATAGAGACCATCCTTCGCCGGAAAGTGTTCGACAGCGCATATGGAATCCGTTCGGACACCCATCCTTTTGAGCGACTCCAATGCCTTTTCCAGTTTTTCTGATCGTGACATAGGCGGGACATACCTCCTCGATGGGATTCTACGGCGTATAGTATTACGAATTTACAAAAGGGTCAAATTTGTGCTGTGAACGCTTTGCAGTCTCCGTGATGATCTCAAATTCATGATGGGAGGAAGAGCCGGGCTTAGTCTGTATTCGTCGGAAACTCCCCCACCAGCCTTCATGCGACTCCTAAAGACTTAGCCTTGCTCTTCTTCCCTGTCCCGATAGCTCTGGCATGGAATGGGGATGCTTTTTAAAGCCTTGTCTGTTGTCTGGAAAATGAAGTGTGCTAAAATAGTCCGTCATGTTAAAAGAAATTCGTGTCAAGAAGGCGGCGCAGCACAATCTCAAGAAAATCGATGTCAACCTGCCGCGCAACAAACTCATTGTCGTCACGGGACCCAGCGGCTCCGGGAAGTCCTCGCTGGCGTTTGACACACTCTTTGCCGAAGGCCAGAGGCGCTATATCGAATGCCTCTCCGCCTATGCCCGGCAGTATATCGAACAGATGGAAAAACCGGAGGTGGAATCCATCGAAGGCCTTTCCCCTTCCATATCCATTGACCAGCGGACGATTTCCTCCAATCCCCGTTCCACGGTGGGAACGGTTACCGAAACCTACGATTTTTTAAGGCTGCTGTTTGCCAAACTGGGAATACCTCATTGCCATCAATGTGGGCGGAGGGTCAGCTCTCAGACCCAAAAACAGATTCACCAGAGAATAGGGAGTGCTTATGAGGGCCGTAAGATACGGCTTCTCGCTTCTGTCGTCAGGGGGCGGAAAGGAGAATATCATCGGCTTTTCGAACGCCTCAGGAAAAAGGGATTTCTTCATGTACGGGTAGACGGCCGGTTTCTAGAACTCGATCATGAGATCTCTTTGGAACGGACAAAAAAACACGCTATAGAAGTGCTGGTCGATGAGTGGTCCATGACTTCCGATTCACGGGACAGACTGCAGAGTTCCTTGGAAACAGCCTTCGAGATAGGGAAGGGAGACGTTTTGGTCATCGGGCAAGATGGACGCGAAGTTTATTATTCACTCAACCTTCTCTGTCCGTACTGTGAGATCAGCCTTCCCGAGCTGGAACCGCGATCGTTTTCCTTCAACAGCCCTTACGGCGCCTGCCTGAGTTGTCACGGGTTGGGTTTCCGGACCATAGAAGACGAATGGGGAGAGATCGAACTTACTGAAGAGGTATGCCCTGTCTGCGGCGGGAGTCGACTCAGAAAAGAAGCGCTCTCAGTACTTTTAGGCGATCGGAATATCCACGAGCTGAGTTCTCTTCCGGTCAGTGCTTTGATCACAAAGCTTGAAAGCCTGGAATTTACATCGGCTCAGAAGATGATCGCCTCTAAGATCGTGAAGGAGATATTGTCACGGCTGAACATTGTGTCGGAGTTGGGAATGCCCTACCTCCAGCTCACGAGGACAACCGCCTCACTATCGGGCGGGGAAGCACGCCGTATTCGGCTAGCCGCCCAGATAGGGAGCCGTCTGCGGGGCGTCCTGTATGTTTTGGATGAACCGACAATCGGGCTTCACCAGAGAGACAACAGCCGCTTGATTTCTCTCTTGAAGGATATCCGGGATGACGGAAACTCGGTCATCGTCGTCGAGCACGACGAACAGACTATACGTTCAGCGGATTTCATCCTCGATTTAGGGCCTGCTGCCGGTGAGAAGGGTGGCTACAAAGTGGCTGAAGGAAATCTCGGGCAGGTTCTTTCCGCGTCGGATTCTTTGACCGCTCAGTATCTTAGGGGGGAAAAAGCCGTCGGCATTCCATCTAAGAGGAGGAAACCGAAAGGCTGGCTCACAGTCCTCAAAGCGACCGAACACAACTTGAAGCGGATCGATGTGCGTATTCCTCTGTCCGTATTCGGAGTTGTCACGGGTGTTTCCGGCTCGGGAAAAAGCACTCTGGTTTATGATATTCTTTATAAACATTTGGCGAATGCGTTCCACAACGCCAAACAGAAAGAGGGGGCTCACCAAGGCATTCTGGGGACTGAGCGGATCAACAAGGTCATTTCTGTGGACCAGAAGCCTATCGGGCGAACGCCCCGCTCCAATCCTGCTACATACACAGGTTTGTTTACGCCTCTCAGGCAGTTGTTTGCGCTCACTCAGGAATCCCGTATGCGAGGATACACGGCCAGCCGTTTCAGCTTCAACATCCAGGGCGGGCGCTGTGAAGAATGTCGCGGCGCCGGGCTAAAAAAAATTGAAATGCACTTCCTTCCCGATGTTTTCATAACCTGTGACCGCTGCGGCGGAACGCGCTACAACAGAGAATCTCTTGCCGTTCATTACAGGGGAAAAAACATTGCGGAATATCTGGATATGACTGTGGATGAAGCTTATGATCACCTTAAGGCCCATCCCGGTCTTAAAAGAAAATTAGGCATCCTGAGGAGGGTCGGTCTCGGATATATCCGGTTGGGCCAGCCTGCTCCTACTCTTTCCGGAGGGGAAGCCCAGCGCATAAAACTTACAAAAGAGCTCGGCCGGAAAGATACAGGACAATCTCTGTATCTTTTGGATGAGCCGACGACGGGACTCCATTTTGATGATGTGCGTAAACTTCTGGAACTGCTAGCGGAGCTTGTCGATTTAGGCAATACGGTTCTGGTCATCGAACACAACCTTGAAGTTATTAAGTATGCGGACTATATTATAGACATGGGCCCCGGGGGGGGTGAAGAAGGAGGTTGGGTGGTGATCCAGGGAACCCCGGAGCGTGTAGCCCGTGCAAAAAAGTCTTATACGGGACAATTTTTATCCGAGGCCTTCGGAAAGGATGTTTTGAGTGCGGAAAGTCTTGCATGATTCTTGTTTGAGTCCTTCGAAAGTTTGAACAATGGCGTTTGGCGATATTTTAGGAAACAACCGTGCCAAGCGGATCCTGAGAAAAGCTCTGCAGCGAGGCAGAGTTCCCAACTCGCTTCTGTTTATCGGGCCTCAAGGGGTGGGCAAAAAAGAAACGGCTCTGGTTCTGGCCAAAGCCATGAACTGCCAGAAGGGAGATGACGCGTGCGAAGCATGTCCGTCCTGCAGAGCGATAAACAAAGAGAATTTCCCCGACGTTATGCTGATGTCTCCGGGTAACAACGTGCACAAGATCGATCAGATGCGTACCCTGAAACAGACTGCCTATCTCAAGCCGATGGTAGGAAAGAAACGGGTTTTCATCCTGGAGGATGCGGAAAAGATGAATGATGAAGCGGCTAACTCGGTCCTCAAAATATTGGAGGAGCCTCCGGCGTCTACCCATATCATCCTGATCACACACAACCCCTACTTGATATTGCCCACCATTCAATCGCGTTGCCAAAAACTGACTTTCAGCCAGGTATTGAGGGAGGACATCGAACAGGAGCTTTTAAACCGGGGGTTGGATGAACCCAAAGCTAGAATCATCTCTTTGCTTGTACGGGGAAATTTGAGGCAGGCTTTGAATTTGGAATGGGATGAGGTTCAGGCTTTCAGGAAGAAGGCATGGCAACTTTTCCATGCTTTGCTTACGGGCGAGGAGGTTTCAGCGTTCCTTAAAAATTATGCTTATATCAGGAGGGGTTCGTTGGAAGAGGAGTTCAGCCAAGTGCTGGAAATCCTCTCCTCTCTCTGCCGGGACCTCATTGTTGTTAAAGAAGGCGGAAATGCGGATTTGCTCCTCAATCCTGATTATGAAAAGCAAATCGAGGAGATGCGAAATCTTTTGAATCTTGGACAAATCATGGATTTTTTGGTAAAGATAGATTCTGCGCTTCAAGCGTTGCGGAGAAATTTAAACGTGAACCTTCTTGTAAGCTCTTTTTTTTCAAGCGTGATGGAACGAAACCATGTCTAAAGTGATCTGTGTTTTATCCAAGAGAACGGGCAGAATTCTTCGTGCAATCCTGGACGATGAAGACATCAATCTTGGGGATATCTGCGTTGTCGAATCCGAACTCGGCGGGGATTTGGCCTCCGTTGTAGACATAGATAGCGCCATCTGCCGTGCCTCGAAATCATCAAAGGACGCCGTCAAGATTGTCCGTAAAGCAACTGATGAGGATGAACGCAAGTTCGAATGGCTTCAAAAGAAGGAAGCAAGGGCTTTTCAGTTCTGCCTCCGGCGGATTAAAGAAAGAAAACTTTCGATGAAGCTGGTCACGGTCAGGTATTTTTTCGACGAGAAGAAAGGGATTTTTTATTATACAGCGGACGGGCGCATTGATTTCAGACAGCTCGTAAAAGATTTGGCCAAAGAGTTCAAAATGCGCATCGAAATGCGCCAGATCGGAGTCAGAGACGAAGCCAAAATGGTGGGAGGCCTGGGGGTGTGCGGCAGGACACTTTGCTGCGCGAGTTTCATGAAGAGTTTTGAACCGGTAACGATTCAAAAAGCGAAGAAACAGCAAATAGTCATCAACCCTACAAAAATATCAGGTCTCTGCGGAAGGCTGATGTGCTGTTTGGCCTTTGAAGATGAAACGCTCGGACGGATGTATGCGGAAGAAGAAAAAATCGAAGAATAACTCTCATTCCTCAAAATTCATCGACACTTGAGTTAAACGAAAAATAGGGGATAGGATTCGGCGCTGTGTTATCTGTCGAAGGGGAATTGAACTCTGCTGGAGACGGCGATCAGAGAGCCTTCCTTTGAGAAAGCTTTGACCTGCCAAGAATATTTCTCGCCGGCAACCATGCGATCCTTCACTTCTTCGGGAAGTGAGATGTAGTTGTTCATTGTTGTCGCACTCCACATGAGCACGTGGTTGAAAATTTCGATCTTGTACTCGACATCCTCACCCAAGCTTTCCCATTGGAACTGCGAGGGGACGCTGTCCATCGCAATAACAGGAGATATCAGCTTTATGGAGCTGCCTCTGACGAGGTCGTCGTTGATAAAAAATTCGGGTTGTGAGGTTTTCAAGTTCGGTATGACGCCCAACGCAATGATAAGAAAAACCGCAGCGGTAGCTGTAGCCATAGCCCATTGCTTAGGCGTAAGAAATGCCGTAAGTTTTTCGAGGAAGGGCACACTCTGCCTTTCTTGAGTTTCGAATTCTTTGAATATTTCATGGCCTTTGTATTTTATAGCGGCAATGAGGGAATCTCTCTCTCCCATGCGTGCAAAGCATGCAGGGCAGTCGAAGTAGTGCGCTTCGAATTCCTGTCTCTCTTCGTCACTCAAGCGGTTTAACAAATAAGCGTCGATGAGATTTTCATATTTGCATTTTTTCATGGCCCTTGCCTCTCATTTGAATTTCATTAATTTAGTCGGAAAAACCCCCAATTTACGGAAAAATATTCAATTTTTCATCATTTTTCTAAGGAGTTTTTGGGCGTAATTGACTCTTTCGCTCACTCTCCTCGGAGAAATTCCAAGCTTTCGGGCGACTTCGTCTCGAGAAAGCTCCTTATAATAATAGAGATAGAGTATTTTCTTGTACTTGGGTTTCAGTTTTTCGATGGCCTTGGCCGTCAATTCTGCGCGCTCTTTATTTTCGATGTGTTCATGGGGAGAGGGAAAGGGATTCGGCTCAGGCGCATATTTGAGCACTTTGCTTTTCTGTCGGATATAGTCGATGATTCTGCGGCTGGTGATGGTGAATATAAACGTGCCTATCGATGAGTCTCCCCGGAATTCCCCCTTCGTCAGCTTCTCGAGCACGTTGACCATAATCTCGTTGACCACATCTTCCCAATCAGGAGTGTATGTGCCCAGGGATTTCTTGACCCTAAAAGTCACGATAGGTCTGTACTTTGCGATGATCTCATCGTGATCGAATTGGAGACTCTCTTGTTTCACTGTCCCTCATTATATCTACAGTTGCGGGTGATGACAAGCCTCTCTCCGCACCAGCGTGTATTTCAGTTTCCGTGATGACCTCTTATCCGATTTCAATTTTTTCAGTTTGAGGGCGACTAAAAACATGCTTGGTTTTGAAGGAAGCGAGGCTTTGATGCAAAAATCCGAAAAAGACGAATCTAAAGTTATGACCGTCAGGGACGAGAGAGCCTTCTTTTCTCTAATTGAAGAACGGCTGGAACGCCAAGGATTTGAACTCTTGGATACCTTTGTCCAGAGGCCACCGCAAGCAGGGTTGGCTGGCCTCATCTGATTTTCTTGTCCTTGTCGTATTTTCAAATCCCTTTTGCACCTTCATGATTTTTTTATTGAATCTTGTGTAGTGGATTGTCTTCTTCTTGTCTTGGCGCTTCATGCAGCATGATGCGGCCGGCGATGACTGTTGAACATTCCTAGAACTTCGAGATTTTGTTGAGGTAGGTTTCCGGGTCGATGAGGATCTCTCTCGGTTTGCTGCCTTCAGATGGACCTACAATTCCCTCCATTTCCATTTGATCGATGATTCGTGCGGCTCGGGCATACCCTAGCTTGAGTTTCCGCTGGAGATACGATGCGGATGCCTGCCCGGTGAGAAGGACGAGTTCGGCGGCTTTTTCAAAGAGGGCATCCTTTTCTCCCGAGGCCGGCTCCACGTGGCCTTCCGGACTCTTCAAGACCTTGATGATGTCTTCATCGTAACAGGGTTTGGCTTGGTCTTTAACGAATTTCGTGATTCTCGTGACCTCAGCAAGAGAGATGTAGGAACAGTGCAGCCGCAAAATTCGGGGATAATTTGGGGGCATGAACAGCATGTCTCCCTTGCCCAAAAGCTTTTCGGCTCCAGGGCTGTCGATAATGATGCGGGAATCGATCTTTGTGGGGACACGGAAGGCGATCCGGCAGGAAAAGTTGTTTTTTATCGTACCCGTTATGACGTCGATCGAGGGCCTCTGCGTTGCCATCACCAAATGAATCCCCACGGCTCTTGCCAACTGCGCCAAACGAGCGATGCTCTTCTCGACTTCTTCCGCCCCGATCATCATCAATTCGGCCAACTCATCTATGATAATAACAATGTAGGGGAGCGGTTTGAGCTCCTCCTTTTCATCCGGAGTCAGATTGCCTCTGCGCTCTTCCAGCATTTTTTTCACTTTGAGGTTGTACTGTTCGATATTCCGGACCTTTTGAGCCCCCAGTATATGATAGCGGTCATCCATTTTGTTTATGGCATCTATCAGGATAGAACCCGCCTTTCTTGGATCTTTCACAACGGGACACATCAGGTGAGGCATGCCGTCGTAGAGAGAGAATTCCAGCCTTTTCGGGTCGACAAGGATAATTTTGACTTCGTCGGGACTGGCTTTGTACATGAGGCTGGTAATGATGGTATTCAAGGCGACACTTTTTCCGGTACCCGTCGCCCCTCCGATGAGGAGATGGGGCATGACGGCCAGATCCGTCACGTAGACTTCGCCGTGGATTGTCTTCCCCAAGGCGATTGTCAGCTTGGAGGGCGAGTTTCGGAACTTCTCCGACTGTATGATATCTCTGGCTCTTATGATTTCTCTGCGGTTGTTGGGAGCTTCGATGCCGAGAGAAGATTTTCCCGGAATTCTCTGGATTCTGACGGATTCCGCCTGCAGGGCTAGAGCAAGTTCCTCGGACAGGTTGGCTACCTGGCTGACTTTGATGCCTGCATGAGGATAGTATTCATAGGTGGTGACGATCGGGCCTGGATGGTACTCTCTGACTTCCCCCTGAACGCGGAATTCCATCAGTTTTTGTTCGATGGCTTCCTTTTTCTCAAAGAGTTCCTTTTTATCGATTTTCTCTGCTTCTTCTGCAGGATCGAGTAGGTTATACGGCGGGAACTGATAGTCTCCTTTTTTCCCCAGCTCCGGGAAAAGAAACTCCTCTTTTTCCAGAGGTCGTACAGCCGCTTCGGGAACGAGCTTTTCTCCGATATCCTCCGGCGATTTTTTTCTTTTCCCCTTGGTTAAAATTCGGACCTCCTTCTCCTTCTTCTCTTTGGGTTCTGCGGCTGCATACTTGGCGATGACCTGTTTCCTCATTTTCTGTTTTTGTTTTTCTTTGCGGAAATGCGTGATGCGAATCCGCATTTCCTTGAATGCGAACCGAAAGATTTGCGAGAGGAAGCCCGCGATTTTCCCTAGAGATAGGCGGGTGGAGAACACGACAAAAAGCAGCAGCGCCCCGATGATGATAAAAATGGAACCTATATGGTTGAAATAACGGATAAACAGCGATGCGAAGAGTGCACCTACCAGTCCACCGGAGGAGATTTTCGCTTCCCTCCAAGTCACACTGTTGAGGAGGAGATACAAGAGCGAACTTAAGAGGAGCAGGAGAATGAGGGCACTCGCGGATTTGAGAAAAAAACGTTTCTCTTCCCTATGACGGAAGGGCTGAACAGCCAGATAAATTATGGCCAAAGGAACCATGAACGCAACAAAGCCCAAAAGTTGAAGGAGAGCTTCGGCGAGAGAAGCCCCGACGCGGCCGCCGAAGTTTTGCACCTTCTGCTCGCCTGAAGAGACCGCTGCCCATGATGGATCATGGGAATGGTAGCTGGATAAGCTGAGAAAGAGAAAAACGGCCAGCAGAAGCGCAAATATTCCAATAACCTCTGGGGCGTGGACTTTTTTTCTTTGCTTTTTCTTACGTAGCTGCTTCTGGGGTCTCTTTTTGTTTTTTCGAGTCATTTCAAAAATTATAGCACAATTGTCATAGGAACTGAATGCAGCCTGTTTCCTCCGGCCCTATGTCTTTGTTTTTCTTCCCGGTTCTGTTTTTGCAGCAGAGATGAAGCTGTTATTTTGAAAAGGCCTGATGTGCTGGATGCCATCTTCCCGGCAGATCAGTCTTCGGATTCTTCAGGAACGATCACTTCTTGACTGGTCGGGCCGCCGGAAAACTCGGGATGTTCACCATCATGAAAATATTCGAAACCTGCGTAGACCTTGAATTTTTTTGGCAGTGATGGGATGGTTATGGCATTTTTCGCCTGGCTGCTCTTGTCGGTTTTGCCGCCCACCTTGCCCTCGAAAATAATGAGTCTGGCCAGTTCTTTTCCTTCGGTGTCCGTGACCAGAACGAAGGGATTCTCAACATAACTCTCGCCCCAGCGGAGTCTGTTGCCGAAGACATGACTGTAGAGACGAACAGATTTGCCTATTTGGCTGAGGGTGATGATCTGGAAGTACTTGGAATCCCCTTGATTCGGCGAGGCGGCGTACTGAAAAAGGTATTCCCGCTGATGGAGAAGGGTATTGTCTGAGCCGATTTTTTCAGGGAAGGTGAATTCTTTTATCAAAGGACCCGGGATATCGAAACCCGGCAGGATATCATCGACACTGTATTCGTATCCGAGCCGGATTTCCCACTCCGTGAGCGGCGCGGCGAATCTTGTGGTTTTTGTCATATCATTGCCTTTTTCCGAAGGAACAGGTCCCTCGTATACCGTGAGTCTGACGATCTCGTTTCTTTTAGAATCGGCAAGCCTGATGTACGGGTTTTTCACTTTTTCTTTTCCCGAGACGACGGCTCCCGCGGCCACCGAACTCCGGAGTCTCCACCTGTTTTTTGATGTTCTGGTGAGCACGATGTTTTGGGCATACTGCTGAAAGTGTCCCGGAAAATAGAGGTTGGGATCGGCACTGAGTCTGTAGATTTTGATAGTGGGATTGTGCAGGTCGTTCAATTTTTCATTCCAGGCCGGCTCGAAGGTTTTGACCGGCACCGCCTCTTCTTCCAGCGATTGGTAAAAGCGGGCTTGCTTCGGGAATTCTTCGGCAGCACTGAGGAACCTGGAATACATGATATCACTGACCACGACGAATTCGACTCTTCTGTTGCTCAGATATTCCAGAGTGACTTGTCCCAGAGTATGCCTGTAGTGGACGCTGTACTTTTCGTCGGAAATCGAAGGAGTGTACATTTCCCGCGCGATAAATGATCCCTCCGGAATGTTCTCTTCGATCCAGCGGAGAGCGATGGTCCTGGTATCCGCTTGTGTCAGACTCAAATCGAACCGGAAAACCCTGTAAGCCGAAGGCAGGAGAATAAGCAGCACGATCGTCGCAGATATAAGCGCCTTTTTTTTCCGTACTGGGTGGGCGTCCGGATGGGATTTGGCTGCGAGTCTTTCCGATTTCGTTAGGATAAGATCCAAGAAATAGCCGGCTATCAGCACTAAAAATGGAATCATCGGAAGCATGTAACGGACGGCAATGGCCTTCCAGCTTCCTATAATGGCGAACAGCACAAGGGGAAGAGAGAAAAGAATGATCTCTCTCGTCTTGTGCCGTACCACACCTAACAGGACACCTCCCAGCACGAGAAACTGGGAGATAACCCCGATGTTCTCCCGGAATCCGTGCTGGAGGTAAAACAGCCATGCGGATTGGCTCGTTGACGAGCCGAAATGCCCGGAAACATAAAGGTGCTGGGACTGCCATCGGAATCCCTTCCAGAATGCGGGGAAGTCCAGAAGAAAATAGGGGCAGGCGAGGAAAAAACCTGCGAAAAAGGACACGCCGGACAGGACCAACGGTAGACTGAAAAGGATGTCTTTCAGAGGTTTCTTCTCTTCGACTTTACGGAAAACATGAGCAAGAATAAGGGGAAGGAAAAGAAGTTGCCCTCCATATTTTGTTGCCATAGCCAGTCCGGCGAACAAACCGGCCAGGATGTAATCCCATGGCCTTCCTCTTTTATAGATATACCAGATGAAAAGAAAAGAGAGCATAAAAAAGAAAACCATTGGTGCATCCGGAACCTGATAATGGGATATTTTGTTGGGATCATAGGCGAAGATCAAAAACAAGGCTGCTAAAATACCGGCTCTCCGGTTGTACATCTTCCGACCGATGAGGTAGACGAGGGCGATTGTCCCGACGCTCATGATTACGGTCAGGAGCCGGCCGAGGAGAATGAAGAAGGTGGGGTTCTTCTCGAAGGCATTCATGAAATCGGGAACGGATGTGAATATCCCGAGGATTTTTCCAACGTGGAAATAAACGGCCCATATTCCCGCTACGAGATAGGTGTGGAGCGTGGGGACATGAAAGAAGTGCGGATTGAGGTCTCCCGTGAAATAGTGCAACGATATTTTCGCGAACCGCGCCTCATCGACATGGTAGAGATAGGGTAGGCCGAAAGGGAGACCCACGATACGGACGGTGAGTCCCAAAAGCAGGATGATGATGAGGATTTTTTTGGATGACGGTTCGGCGGCCTGCCTTATCTCCATGTGGGTTATATAACGCAAGGCCCCTTTTTAGTCAACAGCGGGTGCATCGCAAAAACTCAGCCTGGATTATACAAATGGCTCTCTTCCATTTTGTGTGGGTTAAGAATGAAAATGGTGGAGGGGTGTTGAGCGACATCGGAGGATTTAGCCTTCCCGAGT
>JAFGNQ010000241.1 GCA_016926925.1 Candidatus Aminicenantota bacterium | reverse complement strand
TCTCCGATGATGAAAGCCAGGAAGATTAAAAGGAGCACTAGGGCATGATTCGGCATATTTCCTTTTAAGAGTAGCGGCAGAAAGATGCCGACGATCCATACCCCTTTATAGCAAATCTGAAGGAACAGGACAGGAACAAATTTCAAGGGGGACTTCAGGCCGAATACAGAAAGGATTGCGAAGGCGATATTTGTGCTGCCCACGATTCCCAGGATGACGAGATCTTGTTCTGGGAAATTGAAAATCTTGATCATGACGCCCGGCATAAAAACTATGCCCAATCCTATTCCACCGGCACCGACCAGCGTGAACACATACATGAAGCGGAGCCATCCCCAACGGATTTTGATGGACATGTTCATTGTCGATCCTCCTTTTGTTGCGTAACAGCCTTCCTATGGTCAACAAGCTGATTTCATTCACTTCATAAACTTGATGAAAATGGGCTCATTAGGAAGCCGGTATTGCTGCCTGTTGACATGCTGCGCTGAACATATCATAAAGGAAAGTCAACAATCAACAATACACTCGTAAATTGTCATTCCATAATTTTTGAACGATATTTCTAAATAAAAAACGACTGTTCGAAAATGGATGTAGATTGTTCAGAACCGGACATATTTCAGGTTTTTTATGAACGAATCCTCCTAAAAAAGATCTGGCATATTTTTTGCTGGCATATGTTCGAACTGTTCGATAATAATTGGGAGGATGTTCTGATGGCGATATTCGCCGGAGATTCACTATGTTTAAAAACCACTTGAAAATTGCCTACAGGAACTTTACAAGGTATAAATTGTTTTCGTTTATCAATGTTTTCGGGCTGGCCATCGGGCTCTCCATCTGTATGATCATCAGTCTTTGGGTTATGCGAGAACTCGGATATGACCGTTTTCATAAAAATGCCCGTCGTATTTATAGGATAGAACGGGAGCTCTTCCGTGATAACTTATATGCCAGGTGGCCAATTACCGGAGGATTGTATAAACAAGCCTTGATTGACGATTTTCCGGAGATCGAAAATGCCGTGCGCTTCTGGAGAAGAGAATTCGCCGTTAAGGATCACAAAAATGATATGCACAGGCAAGAGGCGTTTGCTGTAGATAATTCTATTTTCGAAATCTTCGATTTCGATCTGCAAGAAGGGGACGGACGGACCGCCCTTTCCGAACCCATGACCGTTGTTTTAACGCGTAAAAATGCGGTTAAATATCTCGGGACAGGAGACGCTGTCGGCAAAACCCTCAACTTTGAGTGGGAAGGGGAACAAGCGGACTTTAAAGTGATGGGAATTATAGAAGAAGTCCCTGAAAATTCCCATATTCATTTCGATATGCTGATTTCGATTACTTCCTTTCCTGAGGAGGAATTTGCCGATTGGCGGAGTAATTATCTCTATACCTATGTTTTGATTAGAGAAAACACTTCGAAACCGGAACTCGAGTACAAGCTGAAAACATTTGTCGTCAAGCGGCTGGAGCCTCATTACGGGGACTTGATTTTTCTGAATGAAGGCATGGGCATCCATGATGTGCTCAAATTGCATCTTTTTCCGATTGTCGACATCCATTTACATCCCAGTGTCAATTGGGAGGCGGAATCTGGTGGGAGCATCTCGTCCGTCTATATTTTTTCTTCGATTGCTGGCCTTATCCTGATCATTGCCTGTTTGAATTTCGTCAATTTATCCACAGCCCGGGCCAACAAGAGAGCGAAGGAAGTGAGCCTTCGTAAAACAGTGGGTGCAAATAAGTCCCAGCTAAGAAGGCAGTTTATTCAGGAATCAGTGCTCTTAGCCTTAGTTTCGCTGGGGCTTGGCTTCGTTATGAGCACACTGTTTATTCAAGCCTATAACGCGATTTTCTCTGAAAATCTGTCGCTTGCCTTGCTTTTGCAGCCGAAGAATCTCGTTCTTCTCGTTGGCGCAGTTTTGCTTGTCGGTGCGATAGCCGGCACGTACCCTGCCTTTTATCTGACCAGGTTCGAACCTGTAGATGTACTAAAAGGAAATCGGCTGTCAGGAAGCGGGAAGTCCGTTTTTCGCAGAAACTTGGTTGTCGCTCAATTCGGCATCTCCATCATATTGATTATCGGTATGTTCACCGTTTACAAACAAATGAAATACATCCAGAACCTATCGTTAGGCTTCGACAAGGAAAATGTTGTTATCCTGCCCGTCAGAAGCCGGAACATCGCTCGAAATTACAGCTCTTTCCGGAACGAACTGGAAAGCGAATCCCGGATAGTCTCCGTATCTACTTCGTCCGAGGTTCCGGCTGATTTCCATTACAGCAATAGCAATTTCAGACGCCTCGATTCAGAGGAACCGGTAAGTTTATATCTGTTTTTCTGTGACTATGTTTATGTGGAAACCTACCGTATGGAAATCCTTGCAGGGCGGGGATTTTCAAGGGAATTCGGAACAGATACGGAGGGAACCGTCATGCTGAATGAAGCTGCGGCTCACAGATTCGGCTGGAGGCCTGAAGAAGCGGTCGGGAATAAACTGATAAGTCCATACTCTGAGGATGCCGTCCAGGTTGTTGGTGTCGTAAAAAATTTCAACTATAAATCTCTCCGGAGGGAAGTCGAGCCGATGGCATTGATATTGGATCCGGATTACATCCGGGCGGTATCAGTCAGAACAACACCCGGAGATATCGAAAAAATAATAATGTTTATTCGAGAGAAATGGCAAGATTCATTTCCAGGAGAACAGTTTGAATTCAGCTTTCTGGATGATCGTATCGAGCAACTCTATGCGAATGAAAAGAAAATGCAGCGAATATTCGTTATCTTTTCATCTTTTTCCATTCTTATAGCGTGTCTTGGGCTGCTCGGCCTTGTCTCCTTTACATCGGAACTCAGGACTAAAGAAATCGGTATCCGGAAGGTGCTCGGCGCTTCCACGGGGAGTGTGATATTGCTTCTCTCCAAAGAATTTATCAAATGGATTATTCTCGCCAATATCATTGCCTGGCCTTTGGCCTGGTTAATGATGAACAAATGGCTTCAGGATTTTGCCTATAAAGTCAATATCGGATGGTTGGTGTTCGTTTTGTCAGGTTTTGTTACGCTTATGGTAGCCATAATCACTTTTATAGTGCAGACTGTAAGAACGGCTTGTGCCGATCCTGTGCACAGCCTGAGGTATGAATAGCATTCGATTCATATTTTCCGCTTATGCCCGGAGGGAACCCCTTATTCACTCTCCTTTATACAAAAAAGTCAGGAAAATATTTATTTCCATAATTTTGGAAACATTCCCCCAATACTTTTTTTATATTTATAAAAAAGGAAAAAGCAATCACCTCAGCTTTTTTTTTATAATCTTCCTGATTTTCTTATAAGATGGCGGCGGCCCTGTTCTCACGCGTTTGGCATCGATAAACAAAGCATCGACAATCCCCCATTCATGGAACACATCTTTATCGAATGTGTTGTATTCGCGGAATTCGACTTTATCGCCGAATTCGGATGCGGCCCGCTTTGCTCGTTCATAAATGATATTCTGAGCAGGACACCAGCCATTCTTGAACGATGAAACCGTGACTATACCTGGGGCTTTCACCAGTTTCTTCTTTTCTTTGATCCACCGGGGTGGAATAGCTTCGCTCGAGAAGGGTTTCCACAAAAGAACGGCCATACGATCTTTATCCACTCTCTTGTATCCCCGACGCTTGAACCATGAAGCCTTCATCCAGAAAGGCATAGAAACGCCCCAGGCAACCATTCCCTTCGCTCCTCTAGATTTGGCATCCTCTTCCGCCGCTTTGAGCAGAGCCTTCCCCATTCCCTTTTTTTGAAAGTTACCCCTTCCTCTTCTGTAGCCATGAACCCAAATGCAATATATGAAATACAAATCTTTTCCTTCTACGTGCGTTTGCTCGATGGGCATGTACTGGATCATCCCACCTACTTCTCCCCTGTCATCAACGGCTAATTTCACTCCCAGTCCTTTATCCTTCACTTTGTTGTACCAAACTTCTTTGTGGTTGCCGGCTTCCTTGATCTCACTACTCCAGTCCTCAAGACAAAGAAAATACAAAGGTTCATGCTTTTCTGTTATGTCGATAATCTTCATTCCCTCTCTCCTCTGTAGACTGATAGTATCATGATTAGGTTATGGATGACGATAGCTTGGGCATAGATATTTAAGGAAATCACCTAAGATATTTTTGCCTTGAATGGCAAATTGACTCTGATTCATTTTGTATGATATGTCTTAATTGATTAGTCACAGCAGAATATGTGCCAAAAATCTGTTTTTATAAATCACAACTCATCATATTTTTAATTTTAGGAGTGCTCAATGAATAGGGTTGAAAAAGAAGCATTTGATGCTATCGAGAGGGGAGATAATATTAAGATAGCAGCACATTTAAAACCCGTGCTATTTGGCCTGTTTAAGGGCTTAAATCCGAACTCCAGCCGGGATGATGGCTTTAGCCTATTGATGGAAGCAGCTTCCAAGGGAAACCTGGAAATATGCAAGCTGCTTGTCGAGAAGGGTGCGGGAATAGACTATGCAACTGAAGAAGGATTTACAGCCCTCATGGCTGCGGCATGGCATGGGAAATTAGATGTGGCCAAATACCTCATAGACCAGGGCGCTAATGTGAATGCCGTGAAAACAGATGAGGGATTAAAATGGAGCCCTTTGGTGTTTGCGTCCCGCTATGGGCAAACCGAAGCCGTGAGACTATTGCTTGAAAAAGGAGCCGATCCTTCTGTCAGAAACGTTGACGGAAAAGAGATATTCATACTGGCAAAGGAACAAGGCCATGATGAAATCCTGAAATTCCTTAGACAAAAACTAAAAGAACCAAAGACATCAAAGCGTTCCGTTAACCTTGTCGATAGCTCAACTATGAATCCCTCGGGTTCCGGAGGCCAATCTTTCCAGGATGCCATCTCATCTCTCAATGCCCAGGATTATAAAAAGGCGGCTGATTTCTTTAAACTGGCCATAGAGGAAGGCCTCGATTCTCTCCGGATGGGCTATGCGTATGCCCACCT
>JAFGNQ010000240.1 GCA_016926925.1 Candidatus Aminicenantota bacterium | reverse complement strand
GACAAGCCTTTTGATCCTGTCTTTAACACGAAGAGAAGAGATTTCCTCGCCGTAGTCTCCGGCAAGAGATTTATGAAAGAAGTATTTGAGAGGGAAAACTCCTCTGGACGTCATGATATGCTTATTGGCGACCACTCTTCCTACCGTAGACTCATGAACACCGATCTCTTGAGCGAGTTCGATCAAGGTCAAAGGCTTAATGAATTCTATCCCTTTTTGGATAAAGTCAGTCTGTTTGTCAACGATATATCGGGCCACTTTGTAAATCGTTTGATTTCGCTGGTTCAAACTTCGCAAAAACCAGAATGCTTTTTTCATGCGATCTTTTAAAAACTGACTTGCTTCGGATTCCTCTTTGGACATCTGGCCGAGCAATCTCTTATAAAAACTGTTGATCCTCAAACGGGGAAGCCCCTCGTCGTTGAGCGTAATTTTGAGTTCATCATCTTCCTGGGCCACAATGATATCCGGAACAACATAAAAGGTTTTCTCCTGACTGTATTTCCTGCCGGGTGCCGGATCGAGCCCTTTAATGGCGTCGATATGAGATTTGACTTCCGAAAGAGCAATGTTCATTGCCTTGGCCAACTGCGTAAAATCGGATTTTTCGAGAAGGTGAAGATGGTCCGTGATAATCTTCTTGGTAATCTCGTCCTGGATCTGGAAATATTCCATCTGGACCAGAAGGCTCTCGCGAAGGTCCAGGCTCCCGACGCCGACAGGGTCAAAGCGCCTGATTTTTCCTCGGACTGCCTCAACGCTTTCAGGAGTCGTTCCTGTAGCCAGAGCAACATCCTCGACAGATACAGTCAGATATCCATCTTCATCGATATTTCCGATGATATATTCGGCAATATTTTTTTCTTGTGCATCGAAGAAAGTAAGGTTGGCCTGCCACTCCAGATGATCCCAGAGGGACGCGGTTTTGGACACAAAACTCTCAAGGGAGGGAGCCTCTTTTTTCTCGATCATGTATGAGTGCATGGTGTTGTCGAAATATTCCTGAAAGTAAGATTCAAAATCCTGTTCATCTCCGGATTCCGGCTCCGGTGTTTTCTCACCGCTCAAATTCTCTTCACCTGCAACTTGATTTTTCTCCGTCTCGGCACGCTCCTTTAGCTTCTCCTCCTCTGTTTTGACATCGAGCGTTTCTTCTTCAATTTCAAGCATCGGATTTTGAGATAACTCGGTATCGATAATCTCAATAAGCTCCAGATTCGTCAGAGGGAGCAACTTGATGGCCTGTTGCAGTGCAGGAGCGAGAATAAGTCGCTGAACCTGTCTTTGATGGAGCTGTTGTTTCATAGCCACGATTATTGTCTATCCTTGCTCAATATAAGGAATCATTCCAGACCAAAATCCTCTCCCAGATAAGTTTTTTTGACTTCTTCGGACGATATCAATTCCTGGGGCGTCCCCTCCATCAAAATCTCGCCCTTATCGATAATGTAGGCGCGATCCGTGATTTTGAGGGTTTCTCGAACACTGTGGTCCGTAATCAGGAGCCCCAGTTGTCTTTTTTTTAAGTTGAGGATGATTTCCTGAAGATCAAGGATGGCCAGAGGGTCGATTCCCGTAAAGGGTTCATCCAATAGTATGTATTCGGGGTCTGTAATCAGGGCGCGTGCGATCTCCAACCTGCGTCTTTCTCCTCCTGAGAGTGTAAACGCTTTAGCCCCCACAAGATTCTCCAAACCGAACTCGGATAAGGTTTTCTGGAGATCGCCGTTCTTGAAAGATGAGCTGTTTCCCATCATCTCCCTTATGGCGAGGAGGTTGTCGCCGACGCTCAGTCTTCGGAACGCAGATGGATCCTGAGGGAGAAGGCACAATCCTTTCCTGGCTCTGACGTACATCGGAAGGGACGTAATTTCCTCCCCATCGAGAAAAATACTCCCGGAATCTTGAGGAATGAGACCGAGAATGAGAGAGAAGGTGGTGGTCTTCCCAGCGCCGTTTGGCCCCAAAAGACCTACAACTTCTCCTTTTTTGACGTGAACCGAGACATTGTCGACAACCTTTTTTTTATGATAGTTCTTTTCCAGCCCAATTGCTTCCAGGTGATCTTTCATATTTCACGATTTTATGACTGTAACTGACCTTTCCCGGTCTTTATTTTCAACGATGATTTTACCATCGGATATGTGAAAAGTCAATTTGGCTCCCTCTGTTTTTCCCTTATCTTTGGCTATCAACACCGGGTTTCCCGTGAGGACAAGGATATCCTTTTTCACTTCAAAAACAGCATCCTCACCGCGTCCTTCGTTCTCATCCAGAACGATCACAACATTCTTGGAAGCAGTGATTTGCATCAGCTCGCCTTTCTCTTTATCCAAGTTGATAAATACGGAATCGGCTTTCAATCGCACATCATTCAACCTCAACAAACAGCCCTCTTCGTAATGCATTCTTCGCTTGACTGAGTCATAGTACATTCTTTCCGAGAGGATTTCCACGACCTCTTCCTCCCCATCCTCAGTTTTATAGGAAAACGACGCTCTAATCTTCCCTTTTGCTGACACGTTTCCCGATTCTCTCAGGAAATTCATCTCTTCAGAAAAAAACATTTCTTTTTGTTGCCACAACTTTGTGCCTCCGCTAAAGTTAAAACGTTCTTTTTCCGAAAAAAATCTCATACTCTGGGTGGTGATAAAAACCGGTTCATCCGGCGCGAAAAAGCCGACGGCAGAACCGTCAGCTTCCGCCCGGCTGAATATGACCTTCACATCTTTTTTGGCTTCGAGGTTATTGTTTCGTAAAGAAAGGGTGACCTCCCCAGCCGTTATTTCCACACCAGGTGTCAGGATCCTCGCCTTTTTACTTTTTTCCACCCGGACTATGAGAACGTTCTTGTTCCCCTTGATAGCTATTTCATCCCCTTCAATCTGTCGCATCAGCTCAGCCTGATCGTTCTTTTCAATGATCCTTGCCTGCTTTCGCGCGTTGAATTTCTGTACTTCTCCCTCTTTGTCCAGACCGAATTCGACGGTCTCGGCCTCAATTTGTGTTAGAGCGCCTGAAGCCGAAAGGAAAGAAAAGACACAGCCGCCTTTTGCCTGGACGTTTTGGATCCGGGCGGTATCCTGAAAACCTTGGATAGCTAGTTCGTCGCATTCGATCTTCCGCTTGGCACTGTAAAGAGTCAGGGTATTCCGTTCCCCGGGAATATTTTCTCCGCTTTCTTCCTCGCCCTCTTCAAGTGATGCACGAACATGACCTGTAAAATTCATCAACCGGATATTTTCGTTGTCCGCCGTCAATCGGAAGTCCACGGAGTCCGCGGCGACCCAGCTTTTTCCATGCAGGACCCTCACGTCTCCATCAATCTTCCCCTGCTTGCCCTTTTTCGTGAAGTCGAACCTATTTCCCTCGAGTATTATGGGCACCGCAGGGCTCAGGTTCGTTTTCATCTCTAAATGGACCATTCCTACGAGCTCCAATTTTTTCGAAGTCAAGAAGTAGGTCAATCTCTGGCCGGATCCAACGAGTCTCTCCGAATTGAAAAAAACGGGATAGTCACTCCTAAAAATGTCGGCCTCGGCATCATACTCTAAAGAAGTGACATCGATAGTCAAATCTTTAAACCTGACTTCTGCCTTTTCCCGGAAATGAAAGCGGGTCCACTCGGTATCGTAGATCACTTCCTGACCGGTGAGGAGAATATCTTCGCCTTCGCTCTTATCAAAAAATACAATTTCGACATTGCCTTCAAGATGATAATTCTCATCCTCCCCCATATAATGATTTTCCGCTCTTATTCTCAGGTTTTCTTTATCCCCCCTCGCCTCATAAAAATCGATCTCCTCCTTCTTTTCCATTTTCTGGGGATCTCTCTCATGCACTGACCTAGGTATCCTGAGCTGTCCTCCCGAACGCGTAACGAGATTCAAGGCAATGATCCCGAGAACTCCCAAAAAGACAATCCCAACAAGGATCTGGAATACTTTGACTATTCGCATGGCTTAAGGTTCCAACCCTTTAATCAATCTCTTCCTCTTCCCGGAGACAAAAATCCAGCACGGCTTTTCCTCCGACCAAGGGTTATTATAAACGATTTTTTCCATGCTGTCTTCTTTGCAGGCCTTCCGAATATGCGCTTCCTTTTCCGCGATAGAGGAATGGTCCGAAGGAAGAAGAGCGACTCATCGCTCGTTTGAGTCACATGGAGATGGCGGAAGAGTCTTTGACCATAACAAACTGTAGCGAGACCTTAGACCTTATTCATCCCCGTGCAAAATCGAAAAAAGAAAAATATTCGGTCCCGACATGGAGATTAATGCAGCTTGATATCCTCGACAGAAAGATTCAATCTCTCTTCACCCAAATAACGGGAAATCTGGAGTGAATACACCAAATCAATTGAATCGCCTGCTTTAAAGGCATCGGCCCATTCGCCCTTTCCCCAAGCTAGGGCTTCGAACATCACAGAGTTATTTCTCAGGATGAACTTGCTGTGTTTTCTGTTGAGTTTTTTGGGGGAGCCAACCACCTCGGCCCCCTCGGTCAAAAACAAAGGCTTGGGATTGCCGACTCCAAAAGGAGAAATCATGGACATATAATTCAAGAAGCCTGCATCGATATCAGTGAAATGGATTTTCGTGTCGATGCGGATTTTTCTCTTCAAATCCTGATCCGTAATCTTCATGTCGGCAAAGCTGTTCACCGAGGCTTTGAACAGGTCCATGTTTTCCTTCTTCAATTCGCATCCGACAGCAACGATATGACCGCCGTAATTCAGGAGAAGTCGATGACTGTCCTTCAAACAGTCGATGAGTGAAAACTCTTTTATACTGCGGCCGGATCCAAAGGCGTTGTCATTTTTATAACAAAAGAGAATCACCGGACGATGGTAGCGATCCTTCAACTTGGAAGCCACGATCCCGATAACACCTCGATGCCACTCCTCACAGCCGAGTATCAGGATTCTGTATTTTTCATTCAGGTTTTTTCCCGTAATTTGAGCTACGGATTTTTTCAGAATTGTTTCTTCAATTTTTTGTCTTTCCGAATTCAACCGGTCCAGTTCTTTCACCATGCTGAGGCTCTCTTCCTCCGATTCGGAAAAAAAGAGCTGAACAGCCAGGTCTGCAAGCCCTAATCGTCCCGCTGCATTGATTCGGGGGCCTATCCTGAATCCCACATCCCCGACGGAAACTTTTCTCCCCCGCAGTCCACAATTGGCCATCAGGTTCTTCAATCCCACATTGGAAACGCTCTCGAGAGCATCCAAGCCGTATTTGACCATGAGCCTGTTTTCTCCTTTGAGTGCAGCCACATCGGCAACCGTTCCGATAGATACCAGCTTGAGATAGTGAGGAACATGAGAAGGCCTTCCCTCTTCAGCCAGCAAGGCTTGTATCAACTTGAATACCACCCCGATTCCCGCCAGGTGCTTATCGGGATATCCCGAAGAATCGAGGACGGGATTGAGAATCGAATAGGCATCAGGGAGTACCGGTCCCGGCTGATGATGATCGGTGATGATCACGTCAATCCCTCGGTTTTTTGCTTTTTCGACAAAATCCACGGCTTTGATCCCGCAGTCGACACTAATGACCAGAGAGGACTTTTTTTCAAGGACGATATCGACATAGTCGTCTTTCAATCCATAACCTTGTTTTAATCGGTCAGGGATAAAATAATCCACATCGACCCCTATCGACTGTAGAGCCTTGCTCAGCGCAACAACCGATAGGATCCCGTCCACATCATAATCTCCGAAGATGAGTATCTTTTCTCCGGATTTTTTGGCCTTTAGGATTCGCTCCAAGGCTTTCAGCATACCGCTCATAAGAAAGGGATTATGGAGATTGTCCAATGTCCCGTAGAGGAAATGGTGGGCATCATCAGGGTCGACGATATGTCTGTTCACTAAAATTTTGGCGATATGCGGGGGAATCCCCAGTTCCGCAGCCAATTCCAGCGCCGGTTTATCCGTAGGAGTTAAAATCCACAAGGCTTCTTTCATAAGAGTGTAACCTTAGCACAATCGCCTGCAATCCTCAAGAAAAGGGAAACATCGAATCGCCCGAAGGGGAGACAGCGGCAAGGAAGCGGCCCATGAGGCTGTAGTGAACTACGCCGAGTGGGCTGCGACGATGCCGATGCGGCAAGATCGGTTCGCCTGAAAGGTAAAAAAAGTTGGCCTTTTGTTTTGGCTGTTTTTAATGTTAATGCCGGCTTTTTTTATGAATGCCCCAGTTTAATTGGGTTTGAGGGAATGCGAAAAATATATATAATAGTAAAATCATGATCGGACGACTCAGGGACAAGCTGGCCAAAACACGGGAAGCTTTCAAGGGAAGGCTGGACGAATTTCTTCGCAGCGAGAAAAACCGAGAGGAAATTCTCGAGGACCTGACCGAAGTCATGATTCTTGCAGATGTAGGCGTTCATTCGACCGAAAAGATCATCGAATCCATCCGTCAAAGGAGCAAAAAATCCGACCCTTTTTCAGTGATAAAGAACATTCTCAAAGAAGAAATCACCTCCCTTCTATCCCAGTATTCTCCGGATGTTCATCTTGATGAGCCGCAGTCCGTGCTGATGATGGTCGGCGTCAACGGAGGAGGAAAGACGACATCGCTGGCCAAGCTGGCGTATCACTACACCGGAATGGGGAAAAACACCCTTCTGGTCGCCGCCGACACATTCCGCGCCGCCGCTCAAGAGCAGCTCTCTATCTGGGGCAAAAGACTGAATATTCCCGTTATAAAAGGTCAGTACGGGTCCGATCCCGCCTCTGTCGTTTTCGACGCCATCCAATCCTTCAAAGCCCGCCGGCTCCAACTCCTGCTCATCGACACCGCAGGAAGAATCCACACCAATGTCAACCTCATGAATGAACTGGAAAAAATCAAACGTGTTATCTCCAAGGAAATCGAGGGCGCTCCGCATGAATGCCTTCTCGTCCTGGATGCTAGCATCGGACAAAACGCCCTTATACAAGCAAAAGAATTTTTGAAGTTTTCAGGATTGACGGGCGTCTTCCTCACCAAACTGGACGGAACAGCCAAGGGGGGGAGTGTTATCAGTATAGTTGACGAGTTGAAACTCCCCATTAAATTCATCGGCCTGGGAGAAGAGGAGCAGGATCTTGTTCCCTTTTCGCCGTCGGAATTTACGAACGCTTTGCTCACATGAACACTCTCAAGGATCAAGCTTTTATGGAAATGGCCTTCAGCTTGGCTGAACGCGCCAAAGGATGGGCCAGTCCAAATCCGAACGTCGGCGCCGTCATCGTGAAAAGAGACATCGTCGTGGGTTTTGGGTATCACGAAAAACCCGGCAAACCGCATGCGGAAATCATCGCCCTCCAAAAGGCCGGAAATCGCGCCCGCAAAGCAACAGCCTACATCACTCTTGAACCCTGCACCCATTGGGGCCGAACACCGCCCTGCATCGATACTATTCTGAAGGCCGGTCTTAGCCGAGTCGTGGTTTCCTCCCTGGATCCTAATCCGCTCGTCTATAAAAAGGGGATGGCTAAGATGACGCAAAGCGGTCTGGATGCCACTGTCGGACTCCTGGCCGCAAAAAACAAGCGGCTGAACGAGACCTATTTTAAATACATCACCGGAAAAGTTCCCTTCGTCACCATCAAGGCGGCCATCAGTATGGATGGAAAAATGGCTACCAAATCCCGCCATTCTCGATGGATTTCCTCCCCTGAAGTGCGAGAATACACACATCTGATAAGAGGAGAACACGATGCCATCATGGTGGGAATCGACACATTCATTCATGACAATCCGTTGCTGACAGTACGGCATCGCAATTGGAAAGGAAAGCGGATCGCGAGAGTTATTCTCGATTCAAGGCTGCGTTTTCCCTTAGAGTCCCGTATTTGCTGCACCCTTGAACAGGGAGAGATTATCGTCTTCACGACCCCCCAGGCTCCTCCGGACAAGGTTGAGGCGCTCATCAAAAAAGGTGTTCGGGTCATTGTGCTCACCGGATCCGATTCCCGTGTTCGTCTTCAAGATGTCCTTGTTTGGCTGGGAAAGCATGAAATCTCCAGCCTGATGGTTGAAGGCGGAAGCCGATTGATCACTTCTTTTCTGGAAAAAAACCTGGGGGACAAAATCTTTTTGATGCTTTCTCCGAAGCTGATAGGGGGCATTGGAGCGCCTTCTCTTTTCGAAGGGAAAGGAGTGGACCGGGTCTACGATGCCCTCCGCTTAAAAACCTTCAGCTCCTTGGCCATAGGAGACGAGACCGTCATTGAGGGGTATTTCTGATGTTTACAGGAATCATCAAACACTCGGGCGCATTTAAAAGCTACAGGTCCGGAAAACGGGTCATGATCATCGAGGCTCCATCCGTGGCCGACAAACTCGGCATCGGAGAAAGTTTAGCCATAAACGGAGTATGCCTCAGCCTAACAAAGAAGGAAAAAGACACCCTGTATTTCGACCTATCGGATGAGACATTGAGACAGACAACATTGGGATCATTACAGCCCAAAGGACGTTTGAATCTCGAGCTTTCTCTCACCCTGTCAACACCCTTGGGCGGACACCTTATTACGGGGCATGTGGACGGAAAAGGAAAAGTTCTCAAAATCATTAAAAGAGCAAACGGCAGAAGAATATCCGTTTCATTCCGACCTGAACTCAGGTCCTATTTCATTCCCAAGGGGTCCGTGGCTCTTAACGGAGTCAGTCTGACCGTGGCCGAGATAATGCCCTCCGCATTTGAGGTGGAGCTCATTCCGCTCACCATCCAAGATTCCAACCTGAACTCCCTCAAAGCGGGCGATGAAGTCAACATCGAATGTGACATAATCGGGAAATACGTGTATAATTGGAT
>JAFGNQ010000239.1 GCA_016926925.1 Candidatus Aminicenantota bacterium | reverse complement strand
GTTCTTCTTTGTCGGCCTCGCCTCTTGCTTCTCCGAAAATTTTTTCTCTCACCCAGGGGACCGTAATCTTGGCAATTTCTTTCAGCGTTTCCAGGACACCGGTCCCGTTTATGGCCGCTGACTCGATATACGGCCGGCTCATTGGGTTGAGAAGGCTGTTGAAGGTCTCTACGGGAATCAAATTGTCCAAATCGCGTTTGTTGTACTGAAAGACGAGGGGGATCAAGTTCAGATCCACGTTGTGCTGCTGGAGGTGCCTGCGCAAATTATCGAAATTTTCCAGATTGGCATCGATAAGCGGCACTTGCGAATCCGCTACGAACACTATGCCATCCGCCCCTTTGATAACGCTCCTGCGGGAAGCCTCATAGAACACTTGCCCGGGAACGGTCATCAGCTGAAAATGCGTCTGGAAATCGTTTATCATACCGGCCTTTATCGGCAGCAGGTCAAAAAACAAGGTCCTCTCCAAGGGAGTCTCAAGACAAATCAAATCTCCGCGAGACTTCGGTTCGACTTTGCTATAGATATGGCGGATATTGGTCGTTTTTCCGCTCAATCCAGGGCCGTAATAAACGATTTTGATCGCCAGGTGCTTCGTAGCGTAATTTATAAAAGCCATTTATCTCAGCATCCGCAGTCAATTCATAGCACAATAGGCCGGTGGAGTCAATTTTCGTTCCCTGGTATTTCTATCCGAATTCTTGCTCTTTCAAATATTTGAAAACCTTGTATCAATCCTCAGCCCAGCCACCGTTCTCCGTGTAATATGCGATAATTTAGTCGCCAGTGTCTCCAGGATTATGAATAATAATCCCTAATTTAAATTGGGGACTTCGGATGAAGCGAAAGCAAAAAGGAAAAAAGTTTCTGATACTTTTCAATTATCCTGGGCCAGGAGTAGGTGGCCTGTACATAGGCTAATCCATTTTCGCCAAGGATACGCCTCAAGCGGCTGTCGGATTGGAAAAGCTCCAAAACCGCTTCAAATTCCTCATAGTCCGCGTACATCAATCCGCTGTTCCCCTTCAAACAGTGTTGTTTGAGAGGTTCGGTGCGCTCCTGAACCAAAATCGGTGTCTTGACGGCCATGGACTCGAGGGCGGCCATACACAAACTCTCCATCCTGGATGGATGGACCGTAGCCAACGCGGAGGCCATCCCGGCGTTCTTCTCCTCCGGACTGACGAATCCAAGGCAAACAATTTGCGGGTGGCGGGGAATGGGCATCAATTTTTTACCGATGAGAACGAGAGAAAGCTCGCGGTTGTTCCGGCTGAAGCGGCGGAAATAATCGATGAGTTCCTGGCACCCTTTTCCGGGTTCTATTCTCCCTGCATACAGAATGAAGGGTGAGAAGACTCCGTATTTCTTTGAAATCAGCGAACAGTCGACGGATTGCGGTATCTCCACACCGACACCGACAACATCCTGGTATTTCCCCTCAAAAGGAAACGTTTTTCTGAGCATATCTTTTTCGGCCTCGGTATTGAACACGAAAGCATCGGGAAGAGCAAAAACCCGTTTCATCATCTCCAGATAAAGGGCCGGCTCGTCATGTGCCGTGGAAACGAGAGCCTTTTTCGTCTTGACTTTCTGAAGACCCCAGTATGTGTTGTAGTAGAGATAGGTAAAAAAGATGAAAATATCGTAGTCTCTTTCTTCTTTTTCCAATGCTTCGATCAGAGCTGGAGAGAAGGGACCCTGCCTTTCCATCCAAGCCACCTCATCGTCAAAGGAATGCTCATTGGCAAATATCCAGTCGGAGAACTCGTTGAACGAATCGATATCTCGCTCCTTAGCCACTCTGTAACGCTTGATACGGACGCCGTTGAGAATTGTCTCCCCGGAAGGATATTCATTCTTCCAGGTGATATAGTCCTTGGCCGCAGTCGTGTAAACCGTGCAATCATAACCCTGATCGGAAAGCCTCTCTGCGATTTGGCGGCAATGAAGCTCGGAACCGCCCATCACTTCCTTACCGTAGCGCTGCACGACAAACGCGACTTTCATTTTTCGTTGGATACCTTTATGTTCTCGAGAAAATCTATCAGAGATCTTTCCTGTTTCTTTTCTTTATAGGTTTTTAGCTGCCGGCGTTGTCCGCGGATAATCTTGCTGCGTAACTCTGCATCATGAGCTACCGTATGGACCAACTCACCGATTTGATCGACTCTCATATTGTCATTGACGAGAACCCCTGCAGAGCCGAGCGTATAGGGAACTGCAGAGCAGTTGTAAGCCACCACCGGAAGGTCAAATATCATGCTTTCAACAAAAGGAAGACCGAAGCCCTCATGCTGGCTCAAAGACAGAAACACATCGGATGCCTTATAAAGGGCGAAGAGTTCATCATCGGGGATATGCCCAGTAAAAACGATCTCTTCCGGATTGAGGTAAAAGGAATCAGCGAGGCGAATCAAACTTTCATGATATTTGGGCAGTGAAGAAGTCTTTCCGACAACGATCAGCCTGACCAGAGAAGAGACATATTTTTTATAGTAGAAGAGAACCTTGATGAGGGCATCGATTCTCTTGTTGGGGACGATGCGGCCGACGAACAGGATGTTCACCCGGTCATCATCGAACAGGGTGTACATAAAGCGATTCACGGGCTTTTTATACTTTTCAAAATCGATAAAGAGAGGGAAAACCTCGGCTCTTTTAAAACCCAAACCGACAAGCTCCTGACGATTGAATTCAGAATCCGCCAGGGACAACGTGACATGCGGGACCAACGACTGGAGTTCTTCCCTTCCTACACGAGAGATTCTTTCCATTTCCCGGCTGAACGGTCTGAAAAATTCCGCCGGAGTGATGTTGTGATAAAGAATCACCTTCCTGCCGGAGCTTTGGATAAAAGCCTGGGTCAGCGGCGAAGGCAAAGCGAAGTGGAGTATGACCGTGTCGGCAGCATGAGGCTTAGGAAAAGTGGAGAACGATTTTGCAACGGAGGAAAGTTCTTCGTCGCAAGAAAGACAATAAATGTCCGACTGAAATCCCCGGGATCGGAGAAATTGCCTCATATGGAACGCTGTGTCCCCGATAGCATCCCCTCTGTGGAATGCGGGCACGAGCTGATCAACCCTCATGACCGGCTCACTTTTTCGATGTGACTCATTAAAATCCGAGTCACATTCCCCCTCTCATATCTCTTCAAAGCCTCATGCTGGGAAGCGACGATCCTTTCCCGAAACTTCTGATCTTGTCGGAGTCGATCAAGGAGCGCAGCCGTCCTCATGAAATCTTTACGGCGAAGCAGGATCCCGCCGCCGTTCATCGTCTCTTCAACAGCACCGGCCGCAAATGCAATCACAGGTGTCCGGTTGTAGAAGGCCTCGATGAGAGGCACGCCGAAACCTTCGTGTTCGCTCATGCTCAGGTAGACATCAGCCAGTTTGAAGTAAGAAATCAGCTCGGAAAATTCGATATGACCCGTCATATGGACATCACGCAATTCCAACTTATCCACTAATTTTTGGAGGGCGGCATGATAACGCTCCATTCCTCTGTAATCCCCGGCGAGAATGAGCTGGGAGTCGGCATTGTAGAATTTTTTATAGAAATGGAAGACCTTGATGACATCCTCGAATTTTTTGTTGGGGATAACACGGCCGACAAAGAGGAGCGTCCATTTCCCGTTGGAGAAAATCCGGCGCACAACAGAGTCCCCCGGTCGGTCGAATTTCTCTAGATTCAATAAAAGCGGCAGCACTCCCGTATTCGGATACCCCTGCTGCTCAAGTTCCTGTCGATTGAACTCCGAATCCCCGAGAGCCAAATCCACTTTATCCACAAAAAGCTTGATCTCCAGACGGCCTTTGTAGCATTCCCGCGAGAGGATGCGATGGTAATCAAGAAAGTATTCATACGGTGTGATGTTGTGATAAATCATGATTTTTTTGTCCGGAATGCGGAAAAACATTTTGGATACGGGCGAACCGATGGAAAAATGAAATATGACGACGTTTTCCCCGGAGCTGTACTTGGTGTACTCTCTAAAATCCTTAATGTACCCGGCCATTCGGGGCTCATAAAAACGGATGAATATTTCCGATTTGTATCCCTTGTCCCTCAGACCTCCTTGAATCTCCAGCATCTCATCCGAGATGGCATCACCGTAGCTCAGAGAGGTGGCAAACTGATGGACTTCCATTATTTTCTCTTTTTCAGCCGGTCCAGCGTAGCTATGTACTTGTTCTCGATCACTTCCCACGTGTAGTTTTGGATGTAGTAGGATTTGCCGTTGCGGCCAAGACCTGTCCGCAACTCCTTAGAATCAAGAAGGAGTTGCAAGCATTCCCGGAATTCCTCATAATCTTCATAAAAGAGCCCTGCGTTGCTCCGCAGGCATTGGCCTTTTAAAACTTCACATCGGGCATTGGCCAGAACCGGTTTTTCCAGAGCCCATGCTTCCAAAGTAACCATAGAAAGGCTCTCGTAGAATGAAGGCATAGCGAGAACCCGAGCACCGGCGAGGGCGGAAAATTTGTCCTCTTCGGAGAGGAAACCCAAGTAGCGGATGTCCGGATGCGAGGGAATCTTGAGCAGGTTGCTTCCTACCAAAACAAGTTTGATATCCGAATCCGTATCCCTCTTATATTGGAGAAAATAGTCAAAAAGTTTGTGGCAGCCCTTGTTTTCATCAATCCTTCCGATGTAGATGATGTAATCGCCCTCCAGACCGTGCTTCTTCCTGAACTCCTCAGGATATACCCGCTCTGGAATTTCGCTGCCGACCCCCACGACATCTCCGGGAATATTATCATTCTTGGAAAGCAAGTTGATCATATTCCGCTCTTCGTGGGAATTGTAGATGAACGCCTGGGGCTTTCGAAAAAGGTTTTTGAAGATCTGGAGATGGACGACGGGATCATGCTCCGCCGTTGGAACGAGGACGCTCTTTTCGGGCACGGTCCGGATGCCCCAGTAGGAGTGGTAGTACCGATAGCTGAAAAAGATGAAATAGTCGTATTCATCTCTGTTTTCATCAATGTATCGAATCAAAGAGGGAGACAACGGTCCCTCCTCATCAAGCCATTTGAGTTCATCTTCTTCCCTGTGTTCGTTATCCAGGATGTAGCTCTGGATGCGCCCAAACTTGTCAGGATTTCTGGGTTTGGTCACGGAAAACCTCTTCACAGGAATGCCGTTAACGACATCATCTCCCTTCCCGTAATGATCTTTCCATGTTATATAGTCAAAAGCTCTGGTGGTCAGGACTTGGATATCCCAATATTTTTGCATGTGTTCGCACACCCAGCGGCAGTGCAGCTCGGCGCCTCCGTTGATCTCCAATCCGTATCTTTGGACGACAAAGGCAACCTTCATTTTAACACCTGCTCCTCCAGGGCCTTCTCTCTTCTCCCTAAAAACTCGAAATCCTTTTCCAGAATCCGAGATTTCAACTTGTATGTCTCCTGCTCGATCTTGAGTTTCGTCAATTCGACCACGAGGTTATGGGACAAACTGTGGAGAAGCTTGGTGTACTCTTTAATCAGTCCGATCTCATCAAACGCAAAATTGATTCTTTGGTTTACGGTCTTATCGACTTCTTCGATTTTTGTGTTGAGAATTTCACTCATCCGGTACAGATCCCGGTCGAGTTTTTCAGTCCAATAATCCAGTTTTTTATTTGTGAGATCGAGTTTTCTGACCGTCTCGGTCAATTCATGATGAACCGGCAGGATCAGAAGCTTGATCACCGGAGAGAAGGGGCGCATGATCTTGAGAAGCAGGCCTTTGAGTTTGGAACGGGTTCCTTCAATTTCCGGAGGCATTTCCGGAGGGGAGACTGAAGAGGGAGAATAATCCGTAAGGCTCGACTCTGTTTCAGGAGGCCTCTTCGGCATAGCCGCAATCTTATTTTTTATCTGGGCCATAATGTCCGCTATATCGATGTTGTCATAATCAATTCTGATCTCTCGATCATCTCTGGCATTTTCGCGCTTATCCTGTTTGTTCATCGGGCGAACTCCTCCCCTTGGCAATTCCCGAATACGGGATCTTGAACACAGGGATTTCTTGAGGATTCACCGGTCATCTCCGGTGATTCTTGAGTGAAATCTTTCATAGCTCCGGAAAGCTTATCGTACCACAGGCAACAGAGATTAGGTTTGGCTTTTTTTTGCATACAAGATACTTTCATAGACACTCTGGACATCGAGAATATCGGGGAGTGGGACCAGTTTCAACTCGACGATCTCACGGATCTCTTTCTCCGTGAAAACGCCTTCATTTTTCTTCTCGCTGATTATTTGTTCGAGCTCTTGCATAACCTTTTTCTGCTCTTGTTCCGAAAGACACTTGATCTCCAAGAAATCCACCATTGCGGCACCTCTTCACAAGCACTCAAACATCGGCGGTCTTCGCTTGTATTTTCCCATAATTATAATGAATGCAGGCCTATATTTGAAGCAAAAACAAGCTTCGACTCTCAATCCCTCGGACCCGGCTTTGTCGCGTTCCCTCAAAGAACGGCCCGGCAAGGCTGGTTTAGGTTGGGTCGGGGTCTTCAAACTCGCATCAGCCATCCCCTTAGATTCATCTTGTTAGGCTTGAGTACAGATCTCGGTATCCAATTGTACGATGGACCTCAGTGTATATAACCTAGAGCCCGCAACTGCTCTTTGAGTGTTTCATCGATCTCGGGGCGTAGAGATTTTCTTTTTTTGGCCTTTCCGTAGAGATCCTCGATAAACCGAATCAATTGGTTGACGAGTTCTGATCTCTCATGGGCGATGTTCCGTTTTTCTTGCGGGTCTTCACTCAATTCGAACAGCTCGACCGGGCCGGTTTTTGGCGGAGTATGCTGGAAAAAAGTCAAATCTTCATCCGTAAATTTTTTATTGAGGATGAATTTCTCTCTACTCCGGTTGGTCGCGATCTTTTGGGGAATATGTGAATTGAGAACATTCGAGCCGATATCGGCCAGAAAAACCCTGTCCTCTTTTTCTTTATCCTGAAGGATGGGAATCAGACTCCGCCCATCGAAAGGCAGATCAGAAAAATCGATCCCGGCTTCCTCCAGTATCGTGGGCATCACATCGACGAGGGAGACGACTCTGTCAGCCTTCTGCGCCCGGTATTTGGAATCTGAAAACTTGATGATGAGCGGCACTTTGAGCGATTCATCGTAGAGTTGGTGGCCGTGTCCCCAGCTTGAATGGTCATAAAACTCTTCTCCATGATCACTGGTGAAGACGATCATGGTCTTGTCGTAAAGTCCCATATCTTTCAGCTTTCGGATAAGAGGACCTATCAATGTCTCATCCGTGTACCGAATTTCCGAGTCATAAAGGCTGATGACATTCTGCCGTTCTTCTTCCGATAGGGCCTTGAAGATATTCGGCTTTCCTCCCAAATAACCGAGAAGATTGAGATGGCGGCATTTGGCATCCACGGGAAGGAACATACTTCTGTAAGGTTCGGGACAAGCATAGGGGTCATGGGGCTGGTAGGTATGCAAAAAGAGAAAGAAATTTTTGTCGCCGGCATTCTGATCCAGCCATTCCTCGACGATTCTGTAAAGGATTTCGGCCGATTTCTGGCTGAAGACACCTCCGTCCCCTTCACGGTAAGCATCAAATCCCTTAGTGAAGCCGTAGACTCCGCTCACAAAACCTCCCCCCACAAAAGCCGAGCAGGAAAAATGATTATTCCGCAATAAATCGGCCAGCGTTACAAGCTCAGGGTCCATTTTTTCATTGTCTTGATACACTTGGTGATGCACTCCGTGGAGCGAGGTTAGCATAGCCACGTGGGAGGGAAGAGTCCAAGGGGAGGACGCATACACATTCCGAAAGAGAGCACTATCGGAAGCGAGAGAGTCGATGTGAGGACTCGTCTCCCGGTCGTATCCGTAACACCCCAGGTGGTCGGCCCGCAAAGTGTCCACTGAAATAAGAATGATGTTGCGATCGCATTTTCCTGTCTGATAGAGAAGCGGATTGAACCAAAAGGAAAAACTCTGTCCGCCGCCCTGCGTGATCAATTCCAGCCGCAATTCCTCACCCTGAGGCAGATCCACGCTGCAGCTGAAAAAGGAGACGGTCCTTTCTTCCTCCCGGGGAGGAGGTTCGAGATATCTCTGAAAAATCGTTTTTTTTCTCCCCTTAGCCCTTAGCACAACCATAAAATTGACGCCTTTTTCTTCAACGTCATCCAGAAGCAGCCGTTCCGAACTCTTATCGCGGATGATTCCTATTCCGAACTCCATCACGCTTCTTTCGGGAATATCCAATACGAAGGCGTACTCGCTGTCGGGGGGTGAAAAGAGCACATTGAACTCCGTGCCTCCTAACTTCAGTTTCCGTTTCAACTCGAGGGGATTGCTCTCGACCGCAAGCTCCTGCATCGGATATGATTTCAAGGGATAAAGAAGCTCTTTTTTGCCAAGCGGTTCGAGATCGCTCTGCAGCGGCGATTGAATAATATTCTCCTCGCTCAGATGATCGATGAATCGGTATACTTCGAATCCAGAAACGGGCTTTTTCCGGCAGCCGACAGAAACGAGTACGACAGCAATCAAAAGAACTCCAATTCTCTTTACCGTCATCCTGAATGCTCCAGGCTGCATTGTAGTCGAATTCCCCGCCCTGTTCAACCCGCCGCTCCTTCATGCAAGCTCCTTATATGATAGATCGAATGCGTTAAAGAGGAGAGCAAATCACACTTCATTAGAATCGCACTGGGATGACAGAACAAATAGCAAGCACGAGTGGCTTATCTTGCATATGAGTCTGTAGTTAAGAGCGAGCACATGAATCTGAAAGCATGTCTGCGCTCAGTTCAGATACTCATTTATACGATAAACCCTGTGAGTCCCTGCCTAATGAGCTGCATATCGGCTGAAGACAAGAGAGAGTGAGTCACAGTTCGTTTGAGTCGCATGGTGGTTGGTGGGGGGGTCTTCGACGAAAACGGACTGTGACGAGCTCGAACACTTGTCATTCGATTTCAGTGCATTACGAAAATGGAGATGTTTACTTGGCATGTTTGCACCGAAGGTTTGTAATTTCGGAGTATCTGGTATATCATCCTGACTCTAAAAAAAGGGAGCATCATGACGGACTACAGGAAACGAATCAGGATCGGAGTGATCGGCGGGGCACAACCCGAGCCAAAATTCCGCAAGATAGCCTTTGAGGTGGGCAAGCTCATAGCAGAGAAAGGGGCTATCCTCGTCTGCGGAGGGCTCAGCGGTGTTATGGAAGAGACGGCGCGCGGCGTAAAAAAGGCGGGAGGCCTCAGCATCGGGATCCTTCCCGGTGGGTTCCCTAAAGATGCCAACCGCTATATCGATATTCCCTTGGCTACGGGAATGGGATTTTCCCGGAATCATCTCGTCGTTATGAATGCGGACGTCCTGATCGCCATCGACGGGGAATACGGGACCCTGTCCGAAATCGCCTACGGTTGCGTCCATAAAAAAAAGATAATCGGCATCGGGACCTGGAACATCGAAGGCGTTGTCGTGGTAGAAACCGCTGAACAGGCCGTCGATCTTGCCCTTCAGGATTTTTTCCCGCTCATCCGCTAGTGACTCAAGAGACAGCGATCCCGCTCACTTCGATTTATCCGCCTGCATGAATACTCCGTTCTGATAGAGAACCAGATGGCTCAACTCTCCATTCCGATCCGTATTAAAAGTTATCTCCGCATCGATTCCCTTGCAGAAAAAGGTCTTCTCTGAAGCTGGGAAAACCTTGATTTTTGGTTGACCCGTCAATTGAACGAAGAGGGATTCTCCTTGACGGGATATGGTGATCCGTTGGTTCGGTCCGAGTTCGTAATCTCCAACGTATGTTTCAAAAATGTGCGGATCGACTTTGTTTTCGATACGCTCATTTTTCTGTTCCGGCCTGAAAAAATCCAGATTCTTCACTTGAAATTTATATCCTCCTTGGAAGAGGAGAAAGTGCGTTACGCGGCCATTGTCATTTTGAACGAAAGTCAGCTTCTCTTTGACCTTATCCAAAAGAAACGTGGATTCGGACAGAGGAACGAGAGGTTGCTTGGATTCACCCGGTGTCCGGATCATCAGCTTGCCTTTCTCGCTGGTAATGGAAAAGGTCAAACCGGGCCGCAACCCGTATTCACCGAGATAGGAAATCAAAATCGAAGGATTGACCTGAATAAGAGCAGATGGCTCATCTGTATCCGACATTTCACCGCTCGTATTGGATATCTGCCGCTCATCCGTTGGGACGGATGTTTCCTTTTCACTCTCCGGTTGTTTCCGTCCGGAATTCCGGCCGATATCGACAACCGGTAAAAGCAGGTGGGAGGGATATTCCCGGCAATGATAGACTCTCTGGTCAGCAGGGATGTATTCGGTCTCCACCTCGTTGTGGCCGCCCGTGTTCAGGTTTCTCGAAAAAAAAGGGAAAAAGGCGGATGTGACTTCGATCCGGATACGCCAGTTCTTCTCAAAGGTGATCCCGGTGTGCCAGAGGTCGATGGTGTATTCATACACCTTATCCGGTTCCAACAGCTCAGGTTCACTCATGGAGTTCCGAAACCTGGCCCGGATCGTTCCCCTCCCCCAGGGATTTCCCAGAGGGATGATTTCGTCCTTATCGGATAAGGCATGAAAGGTGATAAACCAATCCGTGTCTTTTGCTGATGTGGATGCGTACAACTTGACCGATACAGGACCGGCTATGGTTAAAGGCTCCTTAAAAGGCTCTGATTCGAAGACCAGAATGTCCTGCCGGGTCCCTGTAATGTCATCATACCCCTTCCGGCCTTTATCCTTAGCTCTGAACTGCGGAGCCGGAGTGGGAGCTCCGGGATCATACACGTAAGAATCGTAGAGTTTTCCTTTATCAGGAACTTCCCAAACAAGCTTTCCATCGCCTTTCAGGGTATTCGCTCCTTCTTTACTCGATAAATAGAGTTGCGTGAACCGGGTTTGGGGCAAAGGATAGGTGTCCGCTTTCAGCCATGTTTCGGAATTCAATGCATACATCTGAACCAGCGGTTCTTCGACGATTTTATTGTCGATTCCCTTAAGCCAGAAATCAAACCATCTCAAGTAAAGTTGCTGGAGGTCGAGTGCGGCCGCTTCACCTACGTCATGCCCCTGGTAGCTGGAGGATCCTTGATCGGTATGACCCCATGGTCCGAGGATCAGTTTGATAAATCTGTTTTTTGATTCCTTCAAGCCGAGATAAGCCAGCTTTGTTCCGATCCCATCTCCATCGAACCACCCGGATTGAAGGAAAACCGGGATATCGAGCCCGGCCAGTTTCGTCTGATAACAGCCTTTCTCCCAGTAAGAATCGATCGAATTATGAAGGATCCATTTCCGCCAGTAAGTGTTTTCCTTTCCAAAAATTATCTTGTCCAAATCGACCACGGGTAGATGATCGAGAATTTCTTCATAGTCTCTGTCACTGATTTCGAAGAATGCTTTTTGTGAAATCTCGGCTGTGGCCTCTTTTTCGACAATCTCGGCCCACCACAGCGCTCCCAGGAGAAAGAGCGAGCCGTATTCGTAGGGGATATTGTAAAAGGGATCGGAAGGAGGGACATTGGGAATTATGGTAACCAGGTGAGGAGGTTTTTGTACGGCGGCCAGGAGCTGAACCCAACCCAGGTAGGAAGCACCGACCATTCCGATCTTTCCCGTGGACCAGTCCTGTTCGGCCAGCCATTCGATCGTGTCATAGCCGTCGGCCCCTTCATTGACAATGGGCTCCCAATCTCCTTTCGATGCGAACCTGCCGCGCACATCCTGGATGGCCACAACATAACCTCTTGCAGCGTAATATTTGCCGTCGATCTCATTCATTTCCTTTTTATACGGTGTCCGGATGAGGATGGCAGGGTATTTTTTTCCTTGGCTCACGGGAAAATAAAGGTCCGCGGCTAACTCTATGCCGTCTCTCATGGGGATCATGACGGTATCCTTTCCGACCTCGAAATCAGGCTTTGAAATCAGAGGATCGCTATCCACCGGCGTCAACAATGCCTCGAATCCTTCACGCACGCCTGCAACATGCTGTCCGGGGGCTTCCGTCAAACAAAGTTTGAAGTCCCGGTCGGTCCAGTAGTATGAGGTTAAGCCGAGGTTTTTAACTTTGAAAATCGAAAAAATCTGATCTTTGCCTTCGATTTCCCGCGTTTCGGTTCCGACATATTCCACTTCGTTCTCGATCACCTTTCCCGGGATGGACTCAGGAATCCGGAAACGGGTAAAGGTCTGTTTTCCTCTCTTGTCCATGTCATATCGACGCAACATCGCGCTCTCGAAGATCATGCCGTAATCGTCGTACATTATGTACTGTTCCGGAAGTTCTACGATTTCCGTCTCACCCTTGTGCACCACAGCAGCCTTCTTCCCGTCTCTGGTCACATGAAAATCACCGAAGGTGGGATTGATGATCTCTATCTGCTTCCAGACTCCCTGCTCATCCGGAGTTAGAGACATCTCATATGCGACACGCTGACCGGCGAGGGATAGTTCGAATTTGCGTTTGTAATTTCCCTTTTCATCCATGGAATTGAAGGCGGATCCAACAAGAGTTCCTTTTTGGTAGAGCTTAAACACGGCCGAATCAATGAAAATCGAGGGCAAAAACTTCCTATCTGTCCGAACAACCGGTTTCTGATTCTGTTCAAAACCCACCGGGATACCAAGGAGAGAATTCATGGCGAACAGTACAAAAAAAACAATAGAAAATCTTCTTAGGAATGGGTTTTTATTCATTTGTTTGCTCCTTTCTCTATTGAAATGCTGAAAATGATTCCGTCTATATGGATAAAAAAGCTCCAATGATCCGGAGCAGCTACCACCCCGGCGAGAAATGTATAAAAAACGAAGAAATGGGGATGCACTCACGATTCCACATAGGATTTTCTCCAGGGAAAAATGAGGATGAAGAGAACGAGAGAAAAGCTTAAGCACACCAAGAGAATGGGACCGGTTCGGGATAAATATATCCAGGACAAAACCCTATCGATAAAGTGTGCATCCTGCTGTCTCTGGTAGGCATGGACGATACCCGCGGCTGTCAGAGCGGCAAAAATCGCGAATAGCGATATCTCGATGGCCTTCCTCCAGAGAGAGTCTTGGAGAACTCCGGTTATCTCGACGCAGGAGTATAGGATAAACACGATTCCGGTCTGAGAGAGCAGAGCGAGAGCTGCAGCTGCATCTAAAATAAAGTACCGGGATAAAGCCGAAAAAAAGATGTACAGGGCAATGATTGCTATCCAATAGAGGGTGAATAGTGCCAGATGTGCCATCCGGATTTTTCTAACCGGGCAGGGGAGCGAAAACAGGAGCCGCCTTCTTTTTTCCTTAGCCCAGGGCAGAGAGAGCATTACGGCTGCAAAGTAAAAGTACATGGTGCAGATAGAAATGTACCCGACATTTACGTTGGAGACAGCACCGAACAGCGCCGGCCAAAAATGCAAGAGGAGAAAACCGAGGACAGCGGATATGAAAATATTGAAAAATACCGGAGCGTTGTATTCGATTTCGGTCCTAAGAAGGTGCCACATGATCAATTCATCCAAGGTGATTTTTTATCATTCATTCGACAAAGCTTCTCTTCTTCTTAAAACAAAGAACACTCAGAAGTGTCATCCCCAGCCCCAAAAGTAGAAAGAGCAGAGCCCCCGGAAAAGTACCGGCTACTTTTGACACAACATTTCTGAGCGGAAGCAGCAATTGGAATATTTTCCAAGAGTTTTCAGTCGCTCCAATCGCCAGAAAAAAAACGATTCCCACAACGTTTAAAACAGACATAATTATCATCCAAAGAACTTTGTCCATGCTGCGCACCATAGAGGCAGAAACATCCCGATAAATATAAGGCAGAGCATTGGCCATAAGAACAAATCCGGAGACCGCCAGTATCTCGAAGACAGTGATTCCAACATGATAGGGTCTTAATTTGGCCGTGCTCAACCAGTAAAGCATGACAAAGACAACCCAGAGACAGATCACAAATATAACCCTGGAAAAAGCGATCCGATTTTGTGAAAGAGGCAAGAGGCTATGGTAGCGATCCCTCTTCTCGATCGCCCTCCTAAAAAAACGGATGTAAAAAGCGAGACCCGCCAACAGCATGAGTAAAGTTCGCGTTCCCAGCAGATCCATCTGAGAATTAGGCCATTTCAACCAGATCCCCACATAAAAAAGAAGGATAAGCGCCAAAATACAGGGAATAAGGAAGGCATACCAGAAGTAGAATAGATCGACTTTAATTAG
>JAFGNQ010000238.1 GCA_016926925.1 Candidatus Aminicenantota bacterium | reverse complement strand
GCACAGGGATCCATTTTTTTAGAAGACCAGAGAGGTCCTCCGACAGTGAGGGCCAGTACGATAACGGCGGCAAAAATTCGAATGTTGATTTTTCCTTATAAAGAACGCCCTATTATAGGGGAACCCGGGTGGTTATGGAAGTTGAATTTGAGATTATCCGGGAATCGGAAATGCATCCGATGCGGTCTAAGGGAAAATCATGTTACTGCTTCAGAAATTGGGAGATTCGGATGTTCCTGTCATCCAGGTTGGTTCCCATATCCCGGTTCAATCGAGCAAGAGAAAGCATGTAGTCGATGATAGCGCTGATTTCTTGAGATTGGGCTGATGCGAGTTCGTTCTGGTATGTCAGGACAACAAAGTTTGTAGAGAGCCCGACCTTGAGTTTTTCTTCTTCGGCTTCCAGCTGCTTCTCTGCCAATTCTCGTGCAGTCTTGAGCGCATTGATCCGCCTGAAATTGGTGGCGACATCTCGAACCGCGATCTTGAGATCCGTGTAAATCTGCTGCTCCTGGCTCTTGACACGCAGCAATGCCTGCTCTAGGTCGACCCGGGCCTGGGCTTCAGCAGCCCGGGAGACAAGGGCATTGAGAGGGAAGTCGAGCGTCACCCCGACCGACCAGTTCTTGAATTTCAATCCGAAAACGTCTTTAAAAGAATCCGACCGCCCGCCGGGGATGGAGCCGATAGGTGGACCGAAGGGATCATCAGGATTCAGGATAAGCAGATCACCGGATACTCCGGGGCTCCAGTAAGAGGCTCTGAGATCCAGGCTGGGAAGAAGTTGATTTTTGGCGTATCGCAGGTTCAAACTGTAGTTTTCCAAGCCCAAACGTGATGACTTGAGGTCGGGCCGGTTCTGGAGGGCAAAGGCGACGGCTTCCTTGAGATTGATTTCCTTGTCCTCGTAGATAGGTTTATCGGACGGGATGATCGTGAGGAGATCGGCTTCAGGTGCTTCTGCATTCAGATTGATGACCAGTTTAAGCCTGTCTTCGTTGTTTTTCACCGCGGTCTCCGCAGCGAGGATGTTGGCCTCGCGGGAGGCGACCTGAGCTTGAGCGCTGACAATCTCGATCGGAGCCATGGTTCCGATTTCCACAGCTCTTTTGTTTTTCTCCAGGAGATCTTGGGCAAGCTTGAGGGATAACCGGGCGACTTTTAGGTTATCGGCGGCGAAAACCAGGTTCCAGTAGGCTTCCTCGACGCTATAAACCGTCTCCTGGAGCGCTCGTTTAAGCTCCTGTTCTGAGACTCCCAAATTGGTTTGCGCGATGAGGATTTCCCTTCGGGCCATAGTCGTTCCGAAATTTTTAAGAAGGGGCTGAGTGAAATCGAAGCTCAGTTGGGAGCGGTAACTGGGATTGACCGTGATTCCGGTTCTGTTGGTGTCGTATCGCGAGCTGTCGAGCGAAAGCGAAAAACTGCCTCCCGTGGGGATTTGCTGGTTGATTGACAGGTTAAACTGATTGTAGTTTGTCTTGAGCACACCTGCGGCATCCAGAAAGGAGTATGAGGCCTGCTCCTGGTCCGTAAATTGGGTGTCGACGGACATACTGGGAAGAAATTTCTCTTTGGCCAGAGAGATGCCGTATTCCTTCGCTTGCGGCGTCAACATCTCGACGGCCACTCCTAAATTGTTCTCCATGGCTTTGACAATACAGTCCTGCAATGAGAGGGAGATGTTTTTTTCTTCCTCGCTTGCGTCGTAAGAATACATTCCGGTAACCCATGAAAGAATAATCAAAATTCCGATGAATCGTCTCACCATCTCTATCCTCCCGATTGTATGTGCTGCACTTTGATATCACAGCCAGGTTTTTGTGGTTTCTTATTCATAATCATTAATTTTAATGAATCTTTTTCTTTATTCATACCTCAGCGCTTCGATGGGATCAAGCTTGGATGCTTTGCGTGCCGGATAGAAGCCAAAAAATATTCCGACCGAACCGGAGAAAAAAAAGGCCAGCGCTATCGATCCTATGGAAACCAGGGTTTTCATACCTGCAAGCTGAGAGATAAGCCGGGAACTGCCCAATCCCAGGCCGATACCCAGAATCCCGCCCAAGACACTCAAGACAACGGCTTCAGTGAGGAACTGGAGGAGGATGTCCCTCTCCCGGGCACCCACCGACATCCGGATCCCGATCTCACGGATTCTCTCGGTGACCGAGACCAGCATGATGTTCATGATACCGATGCCTCCTACGAGCAGAGAAATGGAGGCGATTCCGCCTAGAAGGAGGGTGAGAATGCGGGTAGCTTCCGAAGCGCCTTCGGCGATATCGGACATATTGTTCACTTGAAAGTCATCCTCGGCTCCCGGTGCGATTTTGTGACGAATTCTGAGCAGGGCCTCGATTTGAACCCTCGCATCATCCGTTCGCGAGGCAGAAACGGCGGAGACGTCGATAGACTGGATGTAATCGATTCCCAGGAGCCGTTTTTGTGCTGTGGTATAGGGCACGGCGATCATGTCATCGCGGTTGAAAAACCCCCCGGATTCTCCTTTCGATTCAAGTACGCCGAGTACGCGGAAAGGAATTTTTTGAACACGGATGATTTGTCCGATCGGGTCCGCCCCTTCGAAGAGATTCTCATTCACTTCACTTCCCAACACACACACTTTTTGACCGGATTTCACCTGGGCCTCATCAAAAAAAACACCGCTTTCGACATTCCAGTTGCGTATCTGAGGATAATCGGCGCCTACTCCGTAGATGGATGTGTTCCAGTTCTTGTTTCCGTAGACGACTTGAGCTCTGGTGTTGATGTTCGACGAGACGTACAGTACGGCGTCGCAGTGATCCAGAATAGCCTTGGCGTCTGATTCCATAAGGTTCGTGTATGTGCCTCCGCCTCCATGACGGCCTCGGAAGGATTGGCTTCCGGGATGGACGAAAAGAAGGTTTGTGCCGAAAGATTGGAACCTCTCCTCGACTTCGATTTTGGCTCCCTGTCCGATACTGACCATGGCAATGACCGCTCCCACTCCGATGATGATGCCCAGAGCTGTCAGGAAAGAGCGCATTTTGTTCCTGTTCAGAGCCATCAGCGAGATTTTGACGGTTTTGACGACGTTCATCTTAAATGCCTTCCTTTTTTTCGATCCGACCATCCCTCAGATAGATGCGGTGCCGGGCTACATCGGCCACCTCAGGATCATGGGTGACGAGAACGACCGTGATCCCTTTTTCCTTATTCAGTTTTAGAAAGACGTCCATTATTTCAAAACCTGTTTTCGTGTCCAGATTACCGGTCGGCTCATCTGCCAGGATGAGAGAGGGATTGTTCACGAGTGCTCTGGCGATGGCCACCCGCTGCATCTCACCGCCTGAAATTTGGTTGGTCTTGTGGAGCTCCCGGCCTTTGAGGCCGACCGTTGCCAGGGCGTTCAAAGCCATCTCTTTGACCTCTTTGCTCGGTACATCCGAATAGAGGAGGGGTAATTCCGTGTTCTCAAGGGCCGTTGTGCGAGCAAGGAGGTTGAAATTCTGGAAGACGAAACCGATTTTTTTATTGCGGATCTTGGCCAGCCGGTTTTTATCCAGTTTGGAGACTTCCTCTCCCCCGAGAACATACTGGCCTTCGGATGGCCTGTCAAGGCAGCCTATGATGTTCATCAATGTGGATTTTCCGGAGCCGGACGGTCCCATGATAGCCACGAGGTCTCCCTCTTTGATTTGGTAGGTGATGTTCTGGAGCGCTCTGACTTCCGAGCCCCCCACCCGGTACACCCGGGTGACATCTATGAGATCTATCAGATTGTTGTTCTCCATTTCGGTATTCCTTGATTGGGCTTGGATCTCAAAAAGGCCGGGCTCAGCGCGGCCGCATGAGGAACATGCCTCTTCGCATCGCTTCTCTGTTGGCGTCTTGGTCTCCTGAGCTTCCGTCAGTGCCCGTGATGACCTCCTGTCCTTCTACCAGCGGTCCTTTCAGCACTTCGGTGTACGTGTTATCCGTGACTCCGGTTCTTATCAAGATCATCTTGAGTTTTCCTTTGTCGTCTTCGATCCAGACACGGCCGACACCTTTCATCTGGCCCATGGGCAATCCCTGTCCGCCGCCTATCATGGTGGGGAGTTTTGACGGCCGGCTCTCCTTCGTGCTTGGCTGCTCTCCTGAAGGTTCAGCCTGCGCCTGAGGAATCCTCTTGGACTGCCATTCTTCCCTCATCTCCGTAAAGATTTCCATCATTTCTTCGGGACTCAAATCCGGATTGAAACGGAGGGCGGAATTGGGTATCAGGAGCTTGTCTCTGGCCTCGCCCACGACAACGGACACGGTGGCCGTCATGCCGGGCCTGAGCTTCAGTTCCGGATTAGCCACTGCGACGATGGTGGTATAGGTAACGACGTTCTGGATGACTTCGGGTGAGTACCGTACCTGGCTCACAATCCCCGAAAAATTTTCATCGGGAAACGCATCGACGGTGAATCGAACTTTTTGACCTTCCTCGACTTTCCCGATATCGGCTTCGTCGACGCTGCACTCCACCTGCATTTTGCTCAGGTCGTTGGCAATCTGAAAGAGGACCGGGGCTTGAAAGCTGGCGGCAACGGTTTGGCCGACATTGATACTCCTGTTGATCACCACGCCGTCGATCGGTGATTTGATAATGGTGAAATCAAGCTCGACCTGGCTGGAGTCCAACTGAGATTTGGCCTGCTCAAGCCTGGCTTGGGCGGACTGGAGGTCTGCCTGAGAGCTGTAATACTTCGTTTCCGCGGCATCCTTTTCCTCGAAGGAGATCAATTCCTTCTTGAACAGATCCAGGGCTCTGTTGTATTGTTTTTCGTCGTTCATAAGAGTGACTTTGGCTTTTTCGACAGCCGCCACAGTGCTCTTGTAATTCGCTTCGTTTTGTTTCAATCGTGCCAGGAAGGAAGATTGATCGATTTTGGCGATCACCTGCCCTGACTTGACCACGGAGTTGAAATCCACATAGATCTCGTCGATTCTTCCTGAGACCTGGCTGCCGACATCTACGGTGGTAACAGGATTCAGCGAGCCTGTCGTAACGACAAGGGCTTCGATATCGCCCTTCTTGACCGCCTCTTTCTTGAATTTGATACCGTTGGTTTTATTACGGTTGAATGTCGTAACGGCAATGACTATCAGCACGACAGCGACAAGAATGGCTGCTCCGATCCATACTTTCTTTTTCATTGGTCCTCTCTTCTTTTCTGCCCGGAATCCCGCTTTTGCTTCTCTCTCTTATCGTGTTCTTGTTCTCTCCGGGCCATGTATTCTTCGATCATGGCATCGAATTTAATATTCTGTTCCTCATCGAGAACGCTCTTTATATCGTTGATGCTCTGATGGCGGATGACGGAAAGACGCTCATGAATCTCGGTACGCAGATTCTTGAACCGCACCTCATTATCACTGAAAAGCTGCCTTATCTGCTCCTGCTGGTCAGCCGTGAGCTTCAGCTTCTGGGCCATCGTTTCCAGTGTGGGGAAACGATGGGTTTCACGTTCCCGCCGTTCTTCTCTTTTCCCGTTTTCGAGAAAGAGGTCTTCGATCAGAACACCGCAGACGACTCCCGCAACGAAGACGATGACAAGCGACAGAACAATCCACAATTTATATCTGTTTTTCATGGGAGGTATCTCCTGCTTGCAGATTCCTCATCCGAAGAAGCAAAAATGAGCATCATATTTTTGTCCTCGACTTTTTCCCTGTCTAAGAGATTGCTGGTCTCTTGGAATGGATTCGTGTTCTGAAGAAGGAATGCTTCCGAGGAACTGAGTTTTTCTTGATGCCGGGGGCCGAGGAGAGTAAGGACAGCGGCGAATGAGACCACCAAGAATAACGACAGGGGGATAGCCAGGATTCCCCACTGTTTCCAAACCGACAACGGATTGATGGCCTTTTTCTCTTTAAGCCGCGGCCGAAGCCGTTGCCAGAAGAAAGGCTTGAGCTCGGGAAGGCGGGTCGTCCTCAAAATATCGAGCACATCGGCGTATTCTTCTCGTGCTTGCCTGCAGGCAAAACAGTGCTCGATATGGCGTTCCAGCTCGCGTTCTTCTTTAGCATTCAATTGTCCGTCAAGAGACCTGAGAAGAAGTTTTTCCGCTTTACGGCAGTTCATGACATCTCTCCTTGCCGGCCATTACTGTCTTGACTTTCTCCCTCAGCTTTTTCCTCGCCCTGTGAATTCGAGAGTCTACCGTCCCGGGTGAGACCCTCAATACTCGGGAAATTTCATCGTAAGGAAGACCTTGAATATCCCTCAGGGCAAGGATGACTTGGTATTTATCCGGAAGGGCACGGATTGCCTGATGGATGATTTGTCTTTTCGCTTCCCTCTCCGTTTCATTTTCTCTTTTCATGATTTCGTCTTCCCTGTCCTGGCTGCCGGCCATTTTTTCTTCAAACGGAACTTGTGTCAGAGGTGCTTTCTTCCTTAAAAAATCCCTGGTATGATTCAAGGCAATCTGATAGAGCCAGGTTCCGAACCGGGATCTCTCCTTGAATTGAGGGAGGGCCAAATAAGCTTTGATGAACACCTCTTGCGCTAGATCGTCGGCGATCTCCTTGTTCCGGACCAGACTGTAGGTCAAATGAAACACCTTATTTTTATAGGCTTCCACCAGAGCGCTGAATGCCTCTTCATCGCCTTTCTTGCTTTCTCGAACGAACTCTTCTTCGTCCATTGCATCTCATGTTGTGGCCACCTCCCACATTAATTAGACGGAGATGGCAGAAATATCTTCCATTCCTATCGGTCATTCATAAAAAAAAGCAATCCGTGCTGCGCGACGGGAACCATTCCTGCGGGGCAGTTCAAATCGGTTTTTGTCACCTATTTTAATAGATGGGCCGGTTTTTCGAAAGAAAAATCCTTCGCAGCTGAGCTAAAATCAGATCAAGAAGCCGGCCAACCATAACCACTAAGCATGCATTCCGCTTTTCATTCGGTGTCTGACAATTTTGTTGGCGGTCCGACAGTTTTGTCGGGATTTGGATCTTATAAATACATTTAAAATTAATGTTTTCAACTAGATAGAGTATTGGCACGCCGCTTGCATTATAAGTCGTCTGAATGTATCATAGGAGGTACAAATGAGTATGAGAAAAGTTTTGACTGTTTTCGGCCTCGTCATATTTCTGGGATCCGGATTTCTGGCGGCCGCAGGCCAGAATCAAGCACAAGGCAAAAATCAGGCTCTCAGCAAAGCCCAGATCAAGACAATGCCACGGATGCAAAACAGGTTGATGTTCATGGATGAAAATGGAGACGGTATTTGTGACAGTTTCAGGGATCACGACAATGACGGCATTCCCAACGGACAGGATCCGGATTGGATAAAACCTAAAGACGGCACAGGCAATCAAAACCGGTTCAATAAGAACGATTCCTCCGGACAGAACGGCGTAAAAAACGGATTCCGCAGTGCCAACAAGTGGAGCAAGCAGGCGTTCAGGCGGAACAAAGGCGGTAATGGGAGCGGTGTTTGCAGCCTGACGGGTTCCAAAGGAAATGCCCGGAAAGGCGGCAACAGGTAATTGGATTGTCCAAGGCAAAAGTGTTCGGGGATGGACTGGACGAGAACGTCCCCGAACATTTCCTTTCGCTACCCAGCCTAAAGAAAAAGAAGCCGAAGATTAAAGCGGTGAGGACATGAAAAAGACAGGAATCGTATTCCTTATAATCATCATGTTGAGTCCCCTCCTGAGCGCGGACACTCTTTCTTTGTCTTTTGTCCATAACGCGACCGATAATCTCTTCCAGAGCAGCCTTGCTGAGGCCGATCAGGTTTCGGGACTGACTTTTTCTTTGGATAAAGATATTTCCGGGTTTTCACTTTTTACGTCCGGAACATATTCTCATATTTATGAAAATTCCCAGATTACTTACTACAATCAGGATTTAGGCCTGGATTATCTCTTCTCTCTCGGTGATACGACGGCCTTATATTTTTCCGTATTGGGAAGCGGAACGTTCTACAGGTCGGAATACAGCGATTTCAATTATACGGCCTTCAGTGTATTCTCGGTATTGAAGAGCTACCTCAGCCAGACTTCCATTCTGAAAGGGAATTACTCCTTTGTCTACCGGAATTACAAAGCCTCCCTTTTCGATTACTGGAGTCATGCGTTGCTGGTATCGCTGGATAAGTACTTCGAGACAAAGACGACGATCAAGGCCGAAGTGAATTGGGGATACAAATATTTTATTCATCCGAATCAGGAACAGGTATACAGTTTCGAGGAAGGGATGCCCCAATTTTCCAGAGGCAAAGGAAAGGGGAAGCAGACAGGTCCGGGCATGCTTCCTCCGGCGGATTCGATTCGGACCGGAGGTGAGGGGATTCAAATTTTCTCCGTCTCCTCACTCCTAGCGCAGGGTCTTGGCAGCAAAATCGGATTAAACTTCAATATAATGAGACAGTGGGTTCTGTCCGGGAAAAACCCGTTTGCTACCGTCCAGGAATTCTACATGGTAGAAAATCCTTCTTACGACCGTTTCTCCTGGGCTGGATATGAGATGGGAAGTCAGTTCACATTGTTGATACCTTGGATGGTCGAGCTGAAAACAGGTTATTCGTATTCCGAAAAGCGTTTTCCCGGAATCGAAAGCTTGAATCTTGATGAGGAGCCTTTGGGAATTATGCGCAAAGATCGGCGGGGGCAAGTTGATGTGATCCTGAAGAAAAATTTTGCTCGCATTTCCGTTTTTTTGTCTTACGCCTACATCGTCAACCGCTCGAATGATCCCTATTTCGATTGGAGCGGCCATTTTTTTTCGGTGGGATTCAATTGGAGTCACTCTTTGGGAGGAGGGCAATGAAGCGTCGAATGTTTTTCTTACCCTGGCTCTTCCTGTTTCTGCAGATGAGCTTCCTGTTCGCTCAGGAATCCCGGCACTTTTACAACGTGGATAGCGAGAAAAGAATAGAGGGAACGATTCGCGAAATCAACATGGAACCGCGCTATAGGGACACTGCACCCTTTTTGGTGCTTAAGCTGGAGGAAAAAGGTACGAAAACGATCTACAATGTCGAGGTCAGTCCCGTCTGGTTCTTCGATATGGATTTTCACAAGGGAGAGGATCTGGAAGTTTTCGGCTCCTATTACCTCTCGGACGGACATACGCCCAACCTCATTGCCAGAGAGATCCGGTTCAAAGGGGAGATTTTGCTCCTCAGGGATAAGCATGGTTTCCCCAATTGGCGCGGCGGACAGATGGATCGGAAAGGCCGCAAGCGGGGTAAGAACATCAAGGGATTGTGACCAAAAAGAATTTCCTCTTTTTTTACATCCCCCTTGTGGGATTTTTTGTCATTTTTTTCGTTTTTTCTTCGCTGAACCGGACTTATATTCAGGGGAAAATAGAAAATCTTGTCGATGAGCAGCTTCAGGCTACGGCCGGGATCCTGAAGGTCAATTTCTCCCATTTTTTGGAAGAGGAATTCGCACCGCGTGACATCTTCGCCCTTTTCTCCGGGGAGGAAAACATCTATTACATAGCTCTTTTGGATGAAAACAGACATCTCCTGGCATGGCACTCACGGTTTGAGGGGTACCTCCCTCTTTCGAGCGCAGCGGTGAACGAGGGGAATTCATGGATCATCGATTCTCCGGTCGGCAGGATCTTCAATTCCTTCTCTTCCTTCTCAATTACCGGGGGGAAGATATACTATCTCTATCTTGGCTATTCTCTCAAAGATTTGGAAGAGATGATGGCACGATCACGAAAGAATTTCTACTTGATTTTCGGAATCATCTTTGCCGTAGGTGTGCTTTTCTCTGTCGGGCTCTATCGCCTCCAGACACATTATCTGGAAAAAATGAAAGAGCTGGAAGAGGAGAAAAAGGAGAAGAGGAGATATCAGGAAATTTCCGCACTGACTTCGGGAGTGGCCCATGAAATCAAAAATCCCCTCAACAGCCTGGCGCTTCTTTTCGAATGGCTCGGAAAAAGAGCGAATCCCGATACAGGAGAGAAAATATCTTACGGGAAAGAGGAGATCCAAAAGATTTCAAAGATCATCGATCAGTTTTCGGGCGCTTTGAAACCGATTGCTCTGAATAGGGAAAAATTCGCCTTGGCCGACGTCATCTCCGATGTTCGGAGTTCTCTCGAGAAATCAGCCGGAGAAAGAAGCGTGCAAATCCAATTTTCACAAGGGGTTGAAACAGTGCTGTTCGCGGATAAAGGGCTGATCAGGCAAGCCGTGCTCAATCTTGTGGCCAATGGGATCGAAGCTAGCATGCAGGGAGAGGTGCGCATCCATGCGGAAAGGAGCAAGGGCCGGATCATCCTTTCGATTCAAGATTTCGGCAGGGGCATGACCGACGATGAGAAAAAACATATTTTCGAACCCTTTATTTCCAGCAAAAGAGCAGGCATGGGAGTGGGCCTTTATCTCGTGAAAAAGATCATCGAGGCTCACGAAGGGAGGATCTGCTTTTCGAGCGAATTGGGGCAGGGAACAACGTTTTCCCTTGAAATTCCTGGAGGTTGACATGAGCAAGGCTAGCCTGTTGGTTGTCGAAGACGACCCATTTCAAAGAAAACTCATAGCGGAAAATCTGGAACAGGAGGGTTACGCCGTTTCTACTGCGGCTTCTTTGAAAGAAGCCCTGGCTGCGGCCGGGAATCAGACTGTGGATGTGGCCATTGTGGATTACAAGCTGAACGGCGAGACCGGCCTTGATGTCATACGGCAGTTGTTGAGCGACAACCCTCTGATCACGCCGATCATGGTGACAGCCTTCGGCAATATCGAAAATGCAGTGGAGGCCATCAAAGCAGGCGCCTATGATTATATCGTCAAGCCCATCGATTTCGACCGGCTCCTGTTCGTGATCGGGAGAGCCCTGGAAAGACTCAGGCTCAAAAAGGAGATCTCTTTGCTCCGGAGCACTTTGGAGGAAAGGTTCAGTGCCAAGAATTTCGTGTTTTCATCGAGCAGAATGGAAGAGGTGGCTTTTTTGATGGCCAAGGCAGCCCAGAGTGACGCCACTGTCCTTCTTTCCGGAGAAACGGGGACGGGAAAGGATTTTATCGCCAAGTCCATTCATTTTTCCTCTAGAAGAGACAAGGCGAAATTTCTGCCCATCAATATTGCTTCCCTGCCCGAGACCTTGATCGAAAGCGAGCTCTTCGGAGCGGAGAGGGGGTCCTTCACCGGTGCCTACGAGAGGAAGGTCGGAAAGTTCGAAGCCGCATCCGGGGGGACTATCTTTTTGGACGAAATCGGAGAACTCCCGTTTCCGCTTCAGGTAAAGATCCTGCGCGTCCTTCAGGATAAAGAATTCTATCGCTTGGGCTCCAGCCAACCCTTGAAATCGGATGTCCGAATTATTGCCGCCTCCAACAGAGATTTGGAAAAAGATGTCAAAGAAGGGAAATTTCGATCCGACCTTTTCTACAGGCTGAATGTCATCCGTATCCCCGTTCCTCCGCTGAGAGAGAGGAAAGACGACGTGCCGCCCTTAGTGGATCATTTTGTCCGGATGTTCACTCAAAAGGAAGGAAAGGAAATCGAAGGAGTCACGGCGGAAGCGATGAAGATGCTGCTCCGGTATCCCTTTCCGGGAAACATCAGAGAACTGGAGAATATCATCGAGAGGGCTGTCGTTTTTTGTGACGGGCCGTATATCACCGAATCGGATCTTCCGATTTTTTTAAAGGAAAAGAGGGAAGAAGATCTGATCAATGAGGGGCTGTCTCTTCAGGAAAAGGTAAAACGCTTGGAATCGAGAGAAATCACGAGAGCGCTGGGCAGAAATGCGGGCGTTAAGAGCAAAGCCGCACGGGCTTTAGGAATCACCGAGCGCATTTTGAGCTACAAGATGAAGACATACGGAATTGGCACTTCTAATTATTCCGAGGGATGAAATCATACTCGGGATTCCACGAAATCCTTGACATTCGGATTGGACTTTAATTTAATATATCCTCCAAAAAGGAGGCAATCAGATGTTTGTCTGGGTTTTTCATCGTGTTTCCGGTCTTTTGTTGATAGCGCTTCTCGGCATTAAGTTTTTGACCTCCTTTTTTTTGATGACAAAAGAGCAAAAGCCGGATTGGGCACTCGTGCTGCACACGAATCCCTTCGCCGATACCCTCTTGATTATTCTTGTTGTGTTCCACGCTTTCTATGGTATGCGGACTTTTATCATCGATCTGGGATTGCGAAAAGAGAAACTTCTTTTCTGGATCTTTACCCTGCTCGGAGTGCTGGTATCGGCCTTATTGCTTCTCCTCTATTTTACCAGGAATTACTGAATGCTGAGTCATGATATCTTGATCGTCGGGGGTGGGTTGGCCGGGCTGGCTGCCGCTTTAGCTAGCGATCCAAGTCTGTCCGTTGCCGTGATTTCAAAGGTCCATCCTCTGCGTTCCCACTCCGTGGCCGCTCAGGGAGGAATCAACGCCGCCTTGGGCAACAATCCAGACGGAAAGGATGACAGTTGGGAGCGGCACGCCTTCGATACGATCAAGGGAAGCGATTACCTGGCCGATCAGGACAGTGCCGAACTCATGTGTCAAAAGGCCATCCCCGTGATTTATAAATTGGAGCACCTGGGAGTTCCGTTCAACCGGTTTCCCGGCGGGGTCATAGCCCAGAGGCCTTTCGGAGGTGCCGGTTTTCCCCGGACCTGTTATGCTGCCGACCGGACCGGACTCGTCATCCTGCACACTTTATATGAGCAGTCGGTGAGAAATGATGTCCGGTTCTATAACGAATGGTTGGTAACCCAGCTCGTCGTCGAAGATGGGAAGTGCCGGGGTGTCGTCGTCTATGATTTGGCCAGGGGCGAGTTCATCCCGATCCATGCCAGAGCCGTGGTTTTCGCCACAGGTGGCTACGGCCGGGTTTTTAATAAGACAACGAATGCCTTTATCAACCACGGGAGCGGCATCGGAATCGCTTACCGGGCCGGGATCCCGCTCAAGGACATGGAGTTCGTGCAGTTTCATCCGACCTCTCTCATCGGAAAGAACATCCTGATCACCGAAGGTGCCCGCGGTGAAGGCGGCTATCTCATCAACTCCGAAGGCCGGCGGTTTATGGAAGATTATGCGCCTAAGTCCATGGAGCTCTCACCCAGAGATATCGTGGCCAGGGCAATTCAAACAGAAATCGATAAGGGCAGAGGCTGCGGCCTCGACGGGGCCTGTGTCCATTTGGACCTGAGACATCTGGGTGCGGCCAAAATAAAAAAAAGGCTTCCCGGTATCCGCGAGATCTGTAAAAATTTTGCGGGGATCGATCCCATCGATACGCCCATCCCCATCCAGCCTGCGCAGCATTACTCTATGGGCGGCATCGATGTCGACAAAACCTGTGCCTCTCTTGTGGAAGGCTTCTATGCGGCGGGTGAGTGTGCCTGTGTGAGTGTGCATGGAGCCAATCGTCTCGGTGGGAACTCCCTGTTGGATACGGTCGTATTCGGAAATATTGCCGGAGGTGAGGTGACAAAGTATATCAAGGGAAGTCAGGGACCGTCCGATTCAGAGAAGTTCCTGCTGGATGCAGCACTCCGGTTCAAAAACAAGGTTGAGGAGTGGCGCAAACGGGATTCCGGCCATAAGATCCATACACTCCTGCGCCGGATCAAAGTCGTGATGGATGAAAAAGCGGGAATTTTTCGCAACAACAAAGACCTGTCCGACGGCTTGGATTCCATCAAGGAACTGCGCGAGGATTACGCGAAAGTCCATATTTCCGGAAAATGCCTGCGTTTCAGCCAGGAATTGATGAACATCATCGAGTTCGAGGCCATGCTCGACCAGGCGGAAATCATCACTCTGGGAGCATTGAACAGACAGGAGACACGGGGCTCCCACTACCGTCTGGATTTCAACAAGCGCAATGATACGGATTGGCTCAAGCATACCATCGTCACCTTGGCGGATGGAGCGCCCCAGATCAGCTATTCGGATGTCAAATTGGGGAAATACGAGCCTGTCGAGAGAAAATATTGATATGAAGTTTCTATTCAGGATATTCCGGTTCGACCCGCTGAGTGACGAACAACCACGCTTTCAAGACTTCGTCTACGAAGCGGAAGAAACCAAGTCGGTCCTCGAGGCTTTGATGGAGATCCGCAACGAACAGGACTGCAGTTTGTCCTTTCGGTACAGCTGTCGCGAGGCGATATGCGGTTCGTGTGCCATGGTCATCAACGGCCGGTTCGACCTGGCCTGCCGGACTGAACTCTCGTCCTTGAAATCGACCACCATCGTCATCGAGCCTCTGCCGAACTTGGAGATCCAGAAGGACCTAGTGGTCAACTTGGATCCTTTCTGGGAGGCACTCCTCAAGATAGAGCCTTACCTTCATTCGGAGGGGGAAGTACCGGAGCACGGCCTTCGTTTCGAGGATAAAGAGATTGAGCGCATCTTCCAGTACGTCAACTGCATCATGTGCGGCTGCTGCTACAGTGCCTGCCCTGTCGTATCCCGGGCCGACGATTATTTGGGCCCTGCTGCTCTGGCCAAATTGTACCGGTTTGTCAAAGACCCCAGGGACAAAAGGTCCTTTCAGAATTGGGCACGTGTGAACACGGAAGGGGGAGCCTGGGGTTGCGACACGATATTCAAATGCAACGAGGTCTGTCCAAAGGATGTTCGGCCTGCCGACGGTATCGAGGCCTTGCGGAGAAAGCTCGTTGTCGAAAAAATAAAAAGGATTTTCCGAAACAAACCATGAAACTCAAGCATTCGCTTTTCACGAGGCGCCAGTTTCTCAACGGACTGATTGGAGGTTGGATTGCAGCCTTGATGGCCTCTTTCGTCTATCCCGTCATCAAGTTTATCTTCCCGCCTTACAAAGAGCCGGATGAGGTCATTCTTCCCTTTGCTGATTTCGAAGGCATGGCACCCGGCACTGTGAAGACTTTTGCCTGGGGAAGCAAGCCCGGGATCCTAAAGAAGAACGAGGACGGGTCGTACTGGGCCTTTGTCGGGGTCTGCACGCATCTGGACTGCAACGTCAGCTATATGCCCGAGCAGAAAAAGTTTTTTTGCGCCTGCCATGATGGTTGGTACGATGAATTCGGGAAAAATATCGGAGGTCCTCCACCCTCACCTCTCCGGCGCCTGAGTTTGTTCATAGAGAAACCGGACTTGATCATCAAGAAAGAGGCACCAGAGTGAACATCAAAGATATCGGCCCTACTTTCCGGACTTGGTTGGATGACCGGTTCGGGTTGTCCGGCATCATGGACTTCTTGAAGAAAAAACCGGTTCCTCAGACAAAGCATTCGGTCTGGTATTACACCGGCAGTGCCATTCTGATTTTCTTTGTCATCCAGGTCATCACAGGCTTCATGCTCGTTCTTTACTACAATCCTACGCTGGATGCGGCCAACGCCAGTGTGGGGAGGATCATGACCGAGGTGCCTTTAGGTTGGATCATACGTTCCGTTCACAGTTGGTCGGCGACCTTCATGATCGCCATCGTCTTCATCCACATGATCAGCATCTGGCTCACCAAATCCTACCGCAAACCGCGCGAATTGACTTGGGTGACCGGGGTGTTTCTCCTCGGAGTTTCTCTCTTTTTCGGATTTACCGGATACCTTCTGCCTTGGGACGACCTGTCTCTGTCGGCCACAAAAGTGGGAACCGATATCCCGCGATCGATCCCTGTGGTGGGCGTCTGGGTGACAAAGCTTCTCCGCGGCGGCGAAGACGTGACCGGAGATACCCTGACGCGTTTCTTCGGGATTCATGTCTGTATGCTTCCTGTTTTCATCTTCCTGCTTCTGGCAATCCACATCTACCTGATCCAGAAACAGGGCATGAGCGTCCCGCTCAAAGAAGAAATCGAAAAGAAAGATGTCAAAACCATTCCCTTCTGGCCGAACTTCGTCTACCGGGAAATGATAGTCTGGCTTATCCTTGTGGGGCTTCTTTTTTCGATCGCGATCTTTCTCCCTCCCTCGTTGGATAAGCCGGCTGATCTGATGGCGGCTGCCCCGGAAGGGGTGAAGCCGGAGTGGTACTTTCTGTTCCTGTTCCAGACCCTGAAGATATTTCCCGGCAAAATGCTTTTTGTCAACGGCGACACGGTAGCGGTCCTGCTGATACTTCTGGGATTCCTTTTTATCTTTTGCCTCCCCTTCATCGACACCAAGCCGACAGAGCGAAGGGGAAAAATCATCACCGGCCTGGGTTACGCCTTCATCATTTACGCCCTGATTTTTTCCGTATGGAGTCTGTTGTGATGTCCTGGAAGTGCAAGGCTCTGGTTTTCGTGTTTATAGCCGGATTTCTGCTGACCGTATCCTTGCCGGCTTCGGTCTTTCCCAGGCAGGAAGAAGCAAACCGGCAAAGCGAACATGTCGAAAAAGCGGCGATGGTAAACAGCCAAGAAGAACAGGAATCAGAGGCTGCGGAAGAAGCTATAACTGCAGAGCAAGCCCTGGATCAAAAAACTCAGCCTGCCGCAGATGAAGAAATAGAAATCATTGTCCCCGCACCCAAGGACATAAAAGAGGCCACGGCCATCTATGTCTTCCTCGGCTGGATGTGGCTCTCGATCTTGGTCCTCATCTATTTTCTCCGCCTCAAAGTCAAAGAAACAGACCGCATTCATGAATTGAAATTTTTCTCTAAAGATTCCTAATAATCTCGGCGCATCTCTCT
>JAFGNQ010000237.1 GCA_016926925.1 Candidatus Aminicenantota bacterium | reverse complement strand
TACTTACCTGCCTGAGTTTCAGCTCAAAGATCCCTATCGAACCGTCCATGCCACGGTGCGCGATGTGCTCTCGATGCGAACAGGTCTCGCCCCACACAACTTCATGTGGATCACGACCCCGACCTTATAGAAACCTAGGTGTTTTCGCCGTGCACAACGGATCCGCGTTCTTTACGGATTCGGTCGTCAAGTATGTTTGCGATCTCTTTCTCGACGCCGAGCCGGTAAACAGGTATACCGCAGCCAAGAAGGGCCTCATTGCGTTCGAGAAGTATGCCAGTCAACCACAAAAAAGAATTTCAGAGACACAGCCCTCCCATCCTCTGGAAGAGTTCGTGGGTGAGTATGAGAACCCGGGGTATGGATCTCTTGTCGTTGAATTGAAAGAGGGCGCCCAGTGCGGGAAGTACAATGGCTCGAAAGAATTCGGATTGGAGCACTGGCATTACGATACGTTTCGATCCACAAATCAGCTGGGATGGCTGGGGACACTTGGCGCCGTCTGGCTGACTGCCACATTTCACGCCGATTCTGCGGGGCGCATAGATCGTCTGTCTATTCCGCTCGAGCCGATGACCGATACCATAGTCTTTTCCCGAAAATAACGCCTCTTCCTTTACCACAATTTCTTTATCTCGTCGTCATTATTCGAGGGACATCATACTTGATTCTGAATTAAGTATGATGTCCCTGTAATTGTTGTTTACTTTTTGTCTTTTGCTGGAGCCTCCTTCATCTGCTTCATCATGTAATCTTGAAGGAAGGGCAACGCCGGTCTGTCGTAGACGGTCTGGACACCGCGGATGTAATTCATAGCCACAACGGAAGTGTGTGTTTCGTTCGGGAACGAGAATGTCGAGAGCTGGAGCCCTTTGATTTCCGCCGATCGAAGCATTTTTTCTATTCGGTAAACGTTTGTGACCATGCGGAATTTGGCTGCTTCTGCTCCCTGTTCTTCGAGAGCCCCGGCCGCAATGAAGACCCGAGCATTGAGCGGTTTACCCGAACTTGCGAAGTCTTTTGCCTGTTGCATAATGACCTCATCGTCCCACCAGGAGGATGGGCTGCCGATGATGTAGCGGGTGAAGCTGTCCGGCTCGTTGAACATCACGTACAACCCAAACAGACCCCCCAAAGAATCTCCGAAATATCCCCGGTCTCCTGGTATGGTGGGATAGTTGGCGTCGATGTAAGGCTGCAGCTCTTCCCGGAGGAAACGGAGGAATTCGGCTGCGCCGCCGGTTTTTTTACCCTTTTCGATCTTTGTTATTCCTCGGACAGGCCATACGATCTCCATCTGCGGCGGTTCGAACTTTGTCGGTGTCAGGTCCCGACCGCGGAGTATTGTCCCGGCCATCCAGTTCTCGGCCGGATAGCCGATACCAACCGTGATGAAGCGAGGAATGTCGCCGCCCATCTGCAGCAGTGCTGTGATGTCGTCGAAGATTATCCCTCCGACACAGTCGGTCATGTAGAGCACGGGAAAACGCTCCGATCCGTCGGCCAGGCTGACGGGCAGCTGAACGTGGATTTCGAAGGTCTGATCCACGAACCGGGATTTCATGGTGAGCTTCACCGGTGACGGCACAATGTACGGTTCCTCCTGAGAGAAACTCAGTAGCGGAACCAGCCCGAACATAACCGCCAGCGTGACAGCAAATCGTAGTTTCGATTTCCTCATTTCTTTTCTCCTAACGCGAATATTCAAATCCGTTGCATTCTAGTACACGGGATTGGCAGAAGAATGTCCATAACTTTTAGCAGCGGAGCAGCCTTTCCAACGATAAATATCATTATTCCGCATCAAGTTTGATGTTCCAGGGATTCTTTTTTAATATGTTTGAGATGATGATTACCGGCTTTAAAAAATTATGATTCTAAGCTGATTTTACTCTTCGTCCATCATGAGAACTCCGGCAAAGGTTTCGATTCCCTGCCAGAGGTTGCCGATCCGGATGTTTTCGTCCGGTTGATGCTGGTTGTTGTCGTGGTTGGCAATGGAGATGCCGATGATGGGGATTTCGAGTATTGCGTAGAACATGTGGATCGGCAGTGATCCGCCCAGGGAGGGTAAGAAGACGGGCTTTCCACCCTTCAATTTCTCCAAAGCCCGAATAGCCATTCGTGAAATGGGAAGGTCCATCGATGTGCGGTGGGCCTTGTAGCCCTCTTCCGTACGGATGACTTTGGCGATGAGCGGGAAGGTCATCCTGGTTTTTTGGTCGGGCTCATGATCGATCACATGATATCCTTGTTCTCTGATATGGATGATGATTTTTTGCGCCATATCCTCGGGATCGTTACCTTTGGCCAGGCGGATATCGATGGCTGCGGTGGCTGTGGGAGGAATGATTGTCCGCTGCTGTGCACCCACCCAACCGCTTTGGAGGCCGTTTATGTTTAGGGCGGGGAATTGGACGGCCTCGAGGAGGCTTCCCCAATTTTTTTCTTCTCCTGAAAAACCGTAGTTTTCCTTGATTTCGTTTTCATAGGACGGTACAGCCTGAAGGGCCTTTTTCTCGAAGTCCGTCAGCGGAACCACTGTGTCGTAGAATCCCTTGATTTTCACCCGGCCCGTCGTATCCCGCATTGAAGCCAAGAGATACGCTAATCTCACGGCTGGATTGGGCGCCCAGTTTCCGTAGTGGCCGCTGTGGACGCTGGTGTTGGGACCGTAGACGGTTATCTCCAAGGTGGTGATGCCCCGGACACCGAAAAACATAGTGGGATCGCCTGAGTAATAGACAGGGCCATCACACATGAAAAGAACGTCACACTGCAATAAATCCTTATGTTTTTCCAAAAAAGGACGAAGGTTGGTGGAGCCGGCCTCTTCCTCGCCCTCGAAGACAAATTTGAGGTTGTTCTTCAAACCGATGCCCGCCTGTTTGAAGGCATCGAGAGCGGTCAGTATGGCCATGATCGGAGCTTTATCATCGCTCGCGCTTCGCGCGTAGATGCGCCAATCCTCCTCGAACTTTGCTCCGGGACCGGGAAATGGGATAGGTTTGGGTTCCGTCGTGCCCGCTTTCAGTTTTGCAGGCCGCAATGCCGGCGTGAAGGGATGGGTTTCTGTCCATTTGGAGGGATCGACCGGCTGACCGTCATAATGGACGTAAAACATGAGTGTCCTGGCCGCATCGCTCACCTTCAATTCACCGAAGACGACAGGATTACCTGCGGTTTCCATGATCTGCGTTTCGATTCCACGCATGGTCATCATTTTTTGAATGAATTCCGCGTTTTTTCGGACCCCATCCCGGTCGCTGGAGACATTGGGAAGAGAGAGCAGCTCCATAAACTCCTTAATGATTTCGTGTTCCCGGGATATGCGGTAATCTCTTACAAGATCAAGGAAATCGCCGGAGCTACTGAAATCCATCGATGCGGATAATAAAACCGAAAGGCCGAGTAAAATCGAATACCTCATTGCTTTTTTCATTTTTCCTCTCTTTGCGGCTCTCAAATATAGCACAATTTTCCTCTGAAATCATTTTTGCATTTCGTATCCAATCCGGATATTTCACACATCGAGGCGGCCGACGGAATTAGACCGGATTGAGGCAGGCCGTGTACAAACGATGATTTATATAAGCTCAGGAGAGTTCAGGATTTCGGCGCAAACATACAAGCCGGATGTCGAGATTTCCTAATGTCTCGAGTAAACCGTACGGCCATCGATAAAAACTCTTTCGACGACTGTACGGTAGTTAAAAGGATCTCCCGTGAAAACAACGATATCCGCATCTTTACCTGGTTCAAGACTGCCGAGCCTATCTGAAACCCCGAGAACTTCCGCTGCACTCAGAGTGATGGAACGCAAAGCAAGGTCGCGATCCAGTCCGTTTTTGACTGCAAGGGCAGCCAAGAGGGGAAGTTCGCGCACTGAGCCTATCCCTAAGGCTTCATCACTTTTTATAACTACTTTCACTCCCGCTGATGCCAAAATGGCTGCATTCCGCGCTGTAACCCCCTGTGTTTCCATACGTCTGGGACCCAAACCAAAGGGACTCACGATGACCGGAATCTTTCGCTTTGCGATCTCGTCTGCGATCTTGTGTCCTTCCGTGCATCCCACCAAAACTGCCTTTAAATTGAACTCATCGATGATCCTGAGCCCTGTCAATATGTCGTCAACTCTGTAACACTCGAAAAAAGCCGGCAATTGTCCTTTTCGTACCTTTGACAGGGGTTCTAGTTTAAGGTCTCTTTTGGGTGCGTTGACGTCTTTGTTTTCCTTCAGTTTTTTCTCATATGCCTCCCATAACAGGATGTAATCTTCCGCTTCCAGGAGCGCGTTTCTTATGACGTATGCGCTGCCCATGCGTGTTGAAGGAAGTCTTCCTTTACTTCCGTATGTCGTTTTGGGCCCCTCACCTAAAGAAAACTTCAAACCGGCCGGTTCTTGAATAACCATCTCTGTGACCGTTTTACCTGTAAATTTCGCCACTGCAGTCTGGCCGCCGATGACGTTCTGTCGTCCCGGAGCAATCATACCGGTAGTGATTCCGGCCATTCGGGTATATTTGAAATTTTTATCGAAGGGGTTGATGCCATCGATAATTTTAAGTTGAGCGGTATTCGGTTCAGACGTCTCGTCGGCATTGGAGCCCTCATGTCGAGATCCCGTCCCTAATGTTGTGTGGGATTCTATCAACCCGGGAAGGATCCAACTGTCTTCGAGTTCGATGACTTCTGCTTCGAGCGGAATTTGAAAAGTCGTATCAACCTTTTCGATTTTACCGTTTCGGATAAGGATCATGCCCTGATCGATCGTTCCCTGGCTTATGGTGACTATTTTTCTTCCCTTGAGAACAATGACTTCGCTTTTTTGCCCGGGTACACCGTAAGCAAAAATATTCCCGGTTAATATCAAGCAGGTAATAATTCTATTGATTTTCTTCATTCCTTGTCTCCACTATCAGGCACATGCTCATTTTTTGCTGCGTCATAAACGATACGGCCGTTTATAATAACTTTGTTTACGCCTGTTTGAATATCGAATGGATCGCCTTCGAAAAGCACGAGGTCGGCGTCTTTTCCGGCCTCGATACTTCCGATACGATTCTCCATGCCGATTAGCTTAGCCGGATTGATTGTGATCGCCTTTAACGCTTCCATCGGGTCCATCCCGTACTTGACTGCGATACTGGCTTGAAACCGCAGGAATTCCTGCTGAACCACATCTGCGTCTGTCATGATGCTGACTTCGACTCCATGTTTTACCAGGAAGTCGGCAATGTTGATTAAATTTCCTTGATCGTCGAAGGTGACCATCTGAGGTCCGACCACAACCGCTACGCCCCTCTTAGCCAATTCATCAGCGACCTTGTAGGATTCTTCTGCATGCGCCAGAGAGAGTTTGAAAAAATTGAACTCGTCTGCCAGGCGTACGGCGGTCATAATGTCATCCACCGCGGTGGCATGTATGTGAACAGGAATCTCGCGGTTCAAGACTTTAAGCATAGCCTCGTTTTTAAGATCTCTTTTGGGAGGAGGCATCTCAGAGGTATTCTTTTTATTTTTTTCATATGCCGACAGGCTTGCTTGGTAGTCTGCGGCATCAGCCATAGCTTTACGTACTACATAAGCAGTCCCCATCTTTGTCATGGGCAACGTTCCCTTCGAAGCATAATAACCTTTTCTTCCCATCGCCATTTTCATGTCCGCCGGAAAAACGAGGAGCATGTCTTCTAGGGTTTTTCCCCAGAGCTTTAGTGCTGCGCTTTGCCCGCCGATGACATTCCCGCTTCCCGGCCGGGCGATAATAGTCGTAACGCCCTGTGAAACCGCATCTTTAAACGATCCCTTGTGCGGTTCCATGCCTTCCGGATGGATGCTGTCGATGATGCGGAGCTGAGGAGTGCAGGGATCGCTCATTTCATTGTCTTCGGTTATGCCTCCGCTTGGGCCAAGACCCAGATGTGAGTGGGAATCTATAAGACCTGGTGTTACCACCATTCCTCCAGCATCGATAACCCGTATAGCATTGCTGGAGATTTTTATGTCATTTCCAACTTTTTCAATCCTGTCGTCTCTAATTAGAATTGTGCCTTTCTCAAGAGTTCCTTTGGTGATCGTCAGGATACGGGCATTTCTTATGATGATGACATTGTCTTCCGAACGGATAAACAGGACGGCCATAATTATGCCGAAACAGATCAACATTCCTTTTTTCATATCTTATCCTTTCAGACAGATGACTTGCAGATAAATACATTTTTACAGAGAGGGGTTATTATATCAATTATAAGCAGCAAGACAACTTTTTCTCGGCTGTTGCGTTTCCTCGTCGATCGATATCCGGAATGAAGAGGAGTGAGGATACGAATAATTCAGAATTAAGATTGAAACGTAACCTGAAAAACCCATCGAAATCCTCAACCTGCCATTCCACAAGCAGAATGGGATACGCATAATTTCTTTGGAGAACATAAACATTTTCTTACATTTCGGCAAACCATGAATCCGGTTGTCAACAGACTCCTAAAAATTCACTTAATAAGAGAAGCGTTTATCTCTATAATAAAATTCACGCGGAGGTAAAAATGAAGCGCAGAGATTTTTTACGAAATGGTTTACTGGCAGGTGTGGCAGTCTCAACGGGACCCGCCCTAACATCATGTCGGAAAGAACCGCCAGCGCAGTCTCATAAGACCGGTCCCGATGGTTTCGAGCTCTACGAGATGACCATCGCCGAGATGCAGGAAGCCATGCAGTCCGGCCGCTTAACGGCACGTTCCATCACGGAAAAATATTTATCCCGAATTGATGAGATCGATAAAAACGGCATAGCTCTGAAGTCTGTGTTGGAGGTGAATCCTGATGCCCTAGAAATCGCAGATGGATTGGATAGAGACCGAAAGGAAAACCGCATTTCCGGGGCTCTCCATGGAATACCGGTGTTGATAAAAGACAATATCGACACGGCAGACCGAATGCAAACGACAGCCGGATCTTTGGCGCTGATCGGCTCCAAGGTTTCCAAGGACGCTTTCATCGTGCAGCAACTGAGGAAGGCGGGAGCCGTCATCCTGGGGAAAACCAATCTGAGTGAATGGGCGAACTTCAGGTCCACCCGTTCATCGAGCGGGTGGAGCGCTAGGGGTGGTCAGGTGAAAAATCCCTATGTCCTGGACCGGAGTCCAGACGGCTCCAGTGCCGGCTCCGGAGTTGCGGTTGCGGCCAATCTCTGTTCCGTCGCAGTCGGTACTGAGACGGACGGTTCGGTCGTCTGTCCCGCGAGTGCGAATTCTGTCGTTGGTATTAAACCTACCGTTGGCCTCTTGAGCAGGTCGGGAATTATTCCCATCGCCCACAGCCAGGATACGGCCGG